>JASHRH010000014.1 GCA_030037475.1 Acidobacteriaceae bacterium | reverse complement strand
AACTTTGATTCTCCTCAGCTGGATTATCGTCGACCATCGCGTAATGTAGAAATGCGTGAACCAGGGTCGCGATCGCTGCACCCTGGCTGTGTCCGGTAATGTAAATCTTGCTTCCGGCGGGAACGAGATCAGTGTCTTGCAGCACGTGAAGTATGCCGTTCTGCCCGTCGAGCATCAGTGCGGTCAATCCGTACGCGAAGCCGAGGTGCACCTCGGCTCGCGGAGTCTGGGCCAACGTAAACGCCACATACCGATTAGACTTGGCTTGCAATTGCACGTGCGCCGGCGTCGATGTCGCAATGAGGTCCTCGAGCACGCTGCTGCCTTGCCCAATGGTGCCGCGAATGGCAATCGCATAGACGTTGTCTTCGTCCATCCTCTTGTAAAGCTTCCACGCGTTGCCATAAGCGCCGATACTCGGAGGATCCTGATTGTCGGTCACCGATTCGTTGACGGGATATATCTCCCGCCAGTTCGTCGTGACTCCCGTGTCCGGTGGCGCGTAACCACCCTCAGCAGGGCCGTTCCGGTAATGCGCGTGTCCATAATCCAGAGCAATACAGAACTCGAGCAACGTGCGTGCTTCTCCCACATCGAATCCGGCGCTGCCCGTCGCCCAAGGAACTCCGTCGGTTGGGCTCATGGGGACATCGAAGAGTCTCGGCCGTTGCTCGAAGCAGGCCGAGAGAGCCGCGCACGCGACGACGACGAGTATCGATTTGCAGAGAATCATAGTCCGTTCCGCTCAGCTCCCGTTCCCGCTGGCAAAGCCCGCCGCCTTTCCGAACTGTGCGGCGCTGATTTGGTGCTTCTCCAGCAGGTCGTAGAGCGTCGGGCGCGTGACGCCGAGTAGCTCCGCCGCGCGCGAGAGATTGCCGCGAGCCACGGCAAGAGCCTGTCGTACGGCTTGAACCTCGACCCGCTGCCGCGCCACACGGAGGTTGAGATACTGAGTATTCTCTCCCGGGTCCTGCAGGCCCAGGTCGCTGGCGGTGACGACGGCGGTATCCGCCAGGATCACCGCCCCCTTGATCCGATTCTCCAGCTCGCGAACATTGCCCGGCCAGCGATGCGTCTGGATAGCGCGAATGGCGTCGGGAGCCAGCCCGCGCGTCGGCTTGCCGAAGCGCTCGGCCATCTGCTGCAGCAGGAACTGCGCGATCAACAATCCATCCCCCTGCCGCTCGCGCAGCGGCGGCACCCTGATCGTCACCTCGCTGATCCGATAATAGAGGTCTTCCCGGAAGCCTCCCGCCGCGATCAGCGCGTCGAGATCGCGATTGGTGGCGCAAATGATCCGCAAATCGAGCGGCACGGTCACCCGGCCACCGATTCGCTCGATAGTGCGCTCCTGCACCACACGCAGCAGCTTTGCCTGCAGCGAGGCGGGCATCTCTCCGATCTCGTCCAGAAACACCGTACCACCACTTGCGAGCTCCAGCTTGCCGAGCGTGCGCTTCGCAGCCCCCGTAAACGCGCCCTTCTCGTAGCCGAACAGCTCGCTCTCTAGGAGCGCATCGGGAATCGCGGCGCAGTTGATCGCGACGAACGGCTGATGCGAGCGCTCAGACAGGCGGTGCAACGCCCTAGCGAGCAGCTCCTTGCCGGTGCCGCTTTCACCGAGAATAAGCACCGTCGCGCGGGTCGGGGCGACCTTTTCGATCGAGCGGCAGAGGGCACGCATCGCATCGCTCACCCCGATGATCCCGTCGATCGTCATGGAGCCGCTCTGCTCGCGCAGCCGACCGTTCTCCTCCTCGAGCTCTCGGATACGAAAGGCGCGCCGTACGACGATCGACAACACCGCTGCATTGATGGGCTTGTGGTAGAAATCGGTGGCGCCGAGCCCGACGGCCTGGACAGCGAGATCGCGACCGTCTTCTTCAGTCATGGCGATGATCTTTGTGTCTGGCGCGAGGTTCAGGATCTCTCGAAGCAGATCGAGGCACTGCAGGGCCATCGAGGCCTCGCTCGAGGCGAGGTCGAAGAGCACCACATCGGGTTCGTTCCGCCGGACGACTGCGAGGACCTGCTCGGAGATGTCGCTGCAGCGAACGTCGAGATCGGAGAATATCTTCTCCAGCTCGCCTCGCAAATCGAGGTCGTTCGCGAGGATGAGCAATCGACGACGCTCGCCCGCTTCTCCCGCCGCGCCTTGCGTCGCTTCGATCGTTGAGGTCATGCGACTCCCACCGGGCGCTCGCCTTACCGAGCGCCCTTACCCATGAAAACCACCTCCGCGGTCTGCGCGAGAATGGAAAGATCAAACAAGAGCCCATTGTTCTTTATATAGTAGAGGTCGTACTGGAGCTTCTCGAGCGCATCCTGCTCCGAGGAACCATAAGGGTAGCAGAGCTGAGCCCAACCCGTGATGCCCGGCTTCACGCAGTGTCTTTGCATGTAGTATGGGATCTTCTCGGCAAGTGCCACCACGAACTGCGGCCGCTCCGGACGCGGCCCGACGAAACACATGTCTCCGCGCAGAACGTTGACGATTTGAGGCAACTCGTCGATGCGCAGTTTACGAATGACGGCGCCGACGCGCGTGATCCGGGGATCGTTCTTCTTCGCCCAACGAGCCTCTCCGTCCGACTCCGCATCCACACGCATGCTGCGGAACTTCAGCAGATTGAACGTGCGACCGCCGAGGCCAGCGCGTGGCTGGCGGTAGAGAACAGGCGCGCGGCCACCGTCCTCCAGCTTGATCGCGATGGCTGTGACCAGCATGACCGGCAATGATAGGATCAAAATAAACAGGCTGGCGACGATGTCGATGGAGCCGGAAGTGAACAGCCGCAGCGACCCGCGCTTGAAACCCTCACCAAAGATAAGCCAGCTGGGATTGAGCAAGTCGATCCGGATTCTTCCGGTCTCGCGCTCCAGAAATGTGAGCAACTCGGTTACGTCGACGCCGGCGAGTCGGCATTCCAGGAGCTCCGCGATAGGGAACGACCGACGCCGGTCGTCCATGGCAACGACGATCTCATCTACGTTGAGCCAGATACACAGCTTGAGCAGTCCACCTTCCGGTCTCAGCACCCGCGCATCCGGGACCTCGAGATTCTCGCCCTCCGGTTGCACGAAGCCCAGCAGCACGAACCCGCGTTGATCCGACCGGCGCCGCAGCCCGGAAACAGCTGCAGCCTGCCGACCGGTACCAAAGACCAATACGCGGCGCTTAAAGGGCGTCTCGTCGACGAAGCGGCTGAATCCAAGGCGCAAGGCGATGACGATCGCCGCGGCGCTCAGGGCTGCTAGAGAAAGAACTCCCCGGCCGATCCATAGATTCGGGATTATGTAAAAGAACAGCGTGGTAACGACAATGCCCGCGGCGACAGCGGCAACGACACGGATGAAAATACCAACGCTCCCAGCACGCTGGCGGGCGCTGTACAGGCCAAAAGCAAGCAGACTCATGACCATCGAGCTGCTGAACAGGGCGGCCCGCGGCCATAGCGGACCCTGCGAACGCACGAAATTGCTGAGCTCGGGTCCGAGCCGGACGAAGCCCGCCCCGATCAACAGGAAAAAGAAGAGAACCGTCTCGAGCGCGGCCAGCACGATGAACGACACGTGCAGGTATTGGCCGAACAGCCGAACGCGCATAAGTCCTCTGACAGTGCAATCGCGACAAGCGCGGTGCGCCGGACGACTGCAAGCGCTCCGCCTGCAGTGCGGCTCGTTCGCTCGTCCCCAGACGAGCTGCTCCGTCCCCTTTACAGTGAACTGTAAAGAAATACGCCGCGCGTTCCGTGAGCGGCCTCACAATCTAGCCATGCCGTATCCATCGCGGCGCGCCCACCCTCACCGCTCCCCGAGACTCCCCCAGGCTCTGCAGCCGCCGATGAGTCCCTCGACACGGATCCTACACCCCACGCCCAAACCGCCATCCATGCCCGATACGAAAAGCAGGCGAAGCGCTGCCGCGGAGCTCGCGAACGGCCCCGCGGGAACAGACGCTCCGCGTCAACACCGAGGCGCTACCGCACCGGATCGCCCAACGCAGCGTACTCGACGGAATTGCAACTCAAGCGCGCCGATCGCCGCATTCGCTATCCAATTCCGGGAGAGCTCGCGGGATGCCGCGCTGAAATGCAAAAGTACCGCCGACGGATCGCGACGGCCGCAGCGGTTCTTTGCACATCGAATCCGTGCCGCGCACCATAACGCGAATTGACTTCTTTTGCGCAGCACCATAGGCTCCGCTGCCGTCAGTAGCTTAGTCGAGCCACTGCCAGCAAACGAGATGGCTCATCGTCGTCCAGCGAAAAGATCACGCGGTCTCTAACGGGGCAAAAATTCATGCATAGTCCGTTCGTTAGAGAGCGAAGTTGACGATTTCCTCTGCGGCTTAGAAGGTCAGTTCGTGTCGACATCGCAGTCCTCGTCCCACCTCGTTGGCGCGACGGCCTTAAAGTTCTACTTCGGACCTTTTCTGCTTTTCTCCGCGTATCTTGCGGTCGAATGCGAAAATTGCCTTGCAGAACCGGGAACGAGTGGCACACCCGCGCCGCCGGATTTGTCACGGCTGCAACCAGGCGTCCAAGGTGTCTTTCGACGTTCCGAACCGAACCCGTGCGCACATCGCGCTCTGACGCGGCAAAACGGAATGATCCGATACGTTCTAAGGGCTTACGAGCGTCGATTCATCGACCTATCGACGAGTTTCGCGGATTACCTCAACAAGTTTTCGCCAAAGACTCGCGCGACATTAAAGCGAAAACTGAGGAAATTCGCGGAGCTGTCAGGCGGAACAATCGATTGGCGCGAATATCGCTCTGCCGAAGAAGCACTGGAGTTTCACAAGTACGCGCGCGCAATTTCCGCCGTTTCATATCAAGAGCGGCTGTTCGACGCCGGCATACCGAGCACTCCCGATTTTCTGGAAAACATGCAGGCGCTCGCCGAACGCGGCCAAATCCGCGCATATCTTCTTTTCCATGAGGGCCGGCCGGTCTCCTATATCTATTGCCCGATCATCGACAGGCGAGTGATCTATGGATATCTCGGCTTTGCGCCCGATTTAGCGAAGCATTCCCCCGGCACCGTATTGCAGCACCTTGCGCTCGAAAAGCTCTTCGCCGAGCGAGCCTTCCGGCTCTTCGATTTTACCGAAGGCGACGGCGCGCACAAGCAACTCTTCGCGACGCACAGCATACACTGCGCCGATATCTTCTATTTGAAGCCCGCTTCAAATACCTCTCTGCTCGTTTACGCGCACTGGGCAGTATCCCGCGCGTCTGCCGGAGCCGACGCCATCCTGGCCCGCTCCGGACTCAAGGCGCGGCTGCGTCAGCTTCTCCGTGGTACTGCGTGAGGTTGCGCGCTACTCCGAGCCACAGACCGAAGTTGGTTCGACCCTGTGGCCGATATCCCCGCTCACGACGATGAAATCGCAAGTCAAATCACGCTGCGATAGATCGAGGGCCATCCCGACGCCGTCAGGGCAAGACTCAAAGCCCAGCGATTGGAGCAACTGCAGCGCCGGCGTATTTCGGCCTGTCGCGCGGAAATTCACCCAAAGCCGCCGCTCGTCGCGCACCAATGCAGCAAAAAATGCCTGCTCGACGAATCGCCCCTGCACCCGGCAGGACAGCATGAAGTCATCGATGCGAACCTCGCCGGGCACGCGCGTGACGATGGCGCAGCCGACGATGCCGTAGGACCCGAAGCGGTCGGAGCACTCGAGTACCCACTTCTCCAACTTCGCGTCTTCCAGAACCGGACCCACTTCCTCTCGCCTGTACTTACGGCCAGAAAAGTTGAGCTGATTGGTGCGTTGGACGAGTTCGCTTACACGGTCGAAATGCTCGCGCGTATATCGCAGGATGCGCAGTTCCATCGCACACGAACGAAGGAATCCAAAAAAATCCGTGCCGAACCTGTGCTCTTCCCGCTCACGCAGCATCGCCTCGCGGTACATCATCCGCCGGCTCCTCGCTTCGGCGGTTTGACTACCGTGAAACCGTGGCTGATCTGCAATCGTGCCGATCTCGCGGGGGTCGAGACAGGTCACCATTGGCAAGGCACTTGTAACTTCGTCACGCTCGAAAGGATTGTCGTCCACGAAGACAAACGTATCGAGCGCGATATTGAGCCTGTCGGCAATAATCTTGATGTTTTCGCTCTTGGGCAACCAGTTGATCTGCGGAAACAGGATGTACTCTGCGAGTCCGATGTCCGCCACCTTGGCCCACGCCGCGTCGTAATCGTTTTTGCTGGCGACGCTGACGAGGATGCCGCGCTCGTCGAGCCGGCGGATCAAGGCAATGACTTCGGGAAGGGGCTCGACCTCCCCGTCCTCCAGCAGCGTGCCGCGCCATAGCGTGCCGTCGAGATCCCACACGACGCATTTCACTGCCGGCAGCTCTTTGGCGTCGATGGTGACGGTATCCCGACGCTCGCCGAATCGGACAAAATCGGCTGAGAGGAACACGAGTGTTGGGTTAGCGTCCCCCTCGGGCGTCAAAGCAACGTCAAACGGAAGATTCGATTCGGAAACGCTCCTGAACTCCGCTCGGGCTATCTCGTGTCGCGAATAGCCGGAGGGCAGTTCGATGAGCTTGCGGAACGACGGGAGCAATGCCGTTGGATCGAGCTTGTGCCCGAGTTCCTTTCGCGCCACGGTCATGCTGACGAGGAGCCGAAGCGGGGCAGAGCTCGGATTGTAAACCTCCAGAAGAAAGGCGTCCGGAATGGCGCCGCCCGCAGCACGGGCATGAAGCCGTCGACCGAGCCGTTCCATCGCGCGGACGGTTATATCTCGCCAACGCGCGTCACGTGCGAGTTTCGCGACAACCCGCCCCAATCCGTTCAGGATCGGCGCGATGCCACCGAGGGCGCGCTCGAGCAACGTCAGCCAACGCCAATTTAGTAGTGCCGTATTCCCGCGCGTCTCGAGCTTGCCCCACTGCTTGAACGAGATCTCCGCGCCAAAGCCACGGGCGGACGGGAAAGCGCCGTTGCGGGCGATTCCCCACGTGAAGCGACGGCAGCGACCGTCCGCACGCGCCTGATAAAGTGCACAGCTCGTGAAACAAGACGGGGCGGCACACTCGATGCAATGCTCGCCCCAGAACAGCAGAGAAGCTGCGGAGATTTCGCGCACTGGCTCGTAGCCGCGCGTCGGCTCGCATGAGTAATGGCCGGCGCGAGAAGCTGGAGATTTGTCAAACTCAAACATCGTATTCTCGAAATCCAGTCGGCGCTACTCGTTCTCGGACCGGGAGGTTCGAACGATGAAAGCCTTGCCCAGCGGAGCGTAATCAGACCACGGCACGAAAGTGATATCACGGTTCTCAACGAGAAACTCTCTCAAAGCGCGCTGCTCGCCCTGATCAGGACTTCCCTTGTAACAATAAAAATCGTCGAAGCATACTATCGAACCGTTGACCAAGTACCTCTTGAGGAAGCTCATCACTTGCCGCGTAGAGCTATAGAGATCGCAGTCGATATACACGATGGCCGCGTGCGCACCCGATAACCTCGCGTGAAGCGCCTCGTTCAAGGAATCCTCGTAGTAGCCCGGGACGAGCTCATAATGCTTCTCCGGAACGCCGGAGCGCCGCAAGAGTTTGCGCAGTTCGGCATCGGAGCACGCGAACTCCCCGGTGCTCCAGATATTGTCCCGCGCATCGTCAATCTTCGGCAATCCGGCGAACGAATCGAATCCCCAAAGTTTCATTCCTTTGCAGCCATAGCGTTGCGACAGCCGATGGGCATAAATGAAGGTTTTGCCGCGCCATAAACCAAATTCGAAATAGTCTCCCGGAACGTCGTTGATCATCTTGAACTCGAACGCTTGCGCCAGCATCCCGCGCTCGCGCATGCGATTGTCGGAATGAAGGTCGATCCCCTCGAGGACGCGGCTGACTAACGGGCAATCGGCGAGAACCCGTGCCCAATTAATTAATTTTTCGCGTAGCATGGTCGATCATTGATGTCCGCGAATGGATTGCCCCAAGGAATCGTATTCTAAAGATTGTAGTGGATCGTTGCTGCTTCAGGTGACCATCGGCGCAGTGCCCGTAAGTGTCTGAGACGCCTAGCTTTTGGCGCCCCGCGGCGTCGAAAGGCAAATGTGGCAATACGGACTGCGAGTCGAGCTTGCCGAAGATCGGGAGGAGGACGACGCGGTTCGCGGCGAAGTAGCCCACATCGCGGAGAGCCAAAGTATCGCCGAGAATGGGGGCATGATAAACGACATGCGTAGAAAGATCGATCGGATGCCGTGAGCAGGCTCACATTCTCGCCGATTATGGACGGTGGTGTCCGTGTGCCGGCGTCCCTCGTGCCCCGATAGACTAGAATTCATCCACAATGAGTATTCGTGGTCGTATGGCGCGAGGCGCCTTGTGGATGATTCTCTTCAGGGCAATCGACCGCAGCCTCGGACTCATCAGTACACTGGTTCTCGCACACTTGCTCTTGCCAGCTGATTTTGGGCTGGTGGCAATGTCGTCCTCCTTGATCGCCTTCCTCGAGTTGCTCGCGTATTTCGGTCTGGACATTGCGCTCCTGCGGCACGAGGAGTCCACGCCGTCCCACTACAACTCAGTATGGACACTGAACGTCATGGCAGGCGCCCTCATGGCCGTCTGCATGGTCGCCCTGTCCGTACCGGTCGCCCACTTTTATCGTGAGCCGCGTGTGACGGCCGTGATATGTGCGCTGGCCGCGGGCGCCCTCATTCAGAGCTTCGAGAACGTCGGCGTCGTCAATTTCAGGAAGGAGATGCGCTTCGATCGCGAGTTTCGCTACATGTTCTCCAAACGGCTGCTTGCGTTCGTGACCACCGTCTCCCTCGCACTCTGGCTCCGAAATTACTGGGCGCTCGTCGCCGGCATGTTGGTCCGACGTACCTCGGGCGTCGCTCTAAGCTACATCCTGCAGCCCTTTCGGCCCCGATTCTCTCTCAAGTCACTCGGCGATCTGATGCACTTCTCCAAGTGGCTGATGCTGCAAAATTTCATTTCCTTCCTAAAGTCCCATTTGTCTGATTTTGTAGTGGGCAGATTATCCGGACCCGGCGCTCTCGGCATCTTCAGCATTGCCTCGGAAATCTCCGACCTGCCGGGTACGGAACTCGTCGCGCCGATCAATCGTGCCATCCTGCCCGCTTACATGAACCTCGCGCGCGATCTACCGGCGTTGCGCCGCGAGTTTGTGTCGGTCATGTCGATGGTCACGCTATTCGCCGTGCCCGCCGTTGCAGGGCTTGCCGTCTGCGCGCCCTTCGTCGTACTCGTTTTGCTCGGCCCAAAGTGGGTCCAAGCGGCCGACCTGCTCGAGATTCTCGCGTTCTACGGCATTACTCAAGTGATGCAGAGCAATTCATACGCGGCATTCCTTGCGCTCGGCAAGCCACAGATGTTCGTGAGAATCACGTCCATCCACGTATCCCTGCTGGGAACGCTTCTGATCGCGCTTACGATATGGCACGGCCTCGAAGGTGCCGCATGGGCGTACGTTGCGAGTTCGGTCATCATCATGCCGATCGACTTCTACCTGATCACCCGCTTCATGGGGTTGCCCGCCGCCCGGTATTTGGAGCGACTGTGGCGACCATCGTGCAGCGCGGCACTGATGTACGTCGGCGTGCGAGTCTTCGGTCCAGCCCTGCCGACGAACGAGCCATTATCCACATTGCACGCTGCGTACGCACTTGCGACTTGCGTCGCAATTGGTGCGCCGATCTACGTTGTCTCCGTCGTGCTTCTTTGGCTCGCAGCCGGTCGACCCACCGGCACCGCGGAGAGTTGGGTGCTCGACAGGCTACGGGCAATCTGGGCACACGCGCCGATTTACCCCGACGGTAAAGTGTGACGGCCTTACGACAATTTCTTCGTCCTCGCTCACGCCGTTCGGTCGGCAATCTAGTATCCTAAGATACTTACAGCTCCCTTGGCGCCAATGCGAAGGTCCATAGACATATGATTTCGTCCGATCGAGGCTGACAATGTACCTGCCGGCATTCGCGCGCGAAGCCCGGAAAGGAGCTCGAAACGCCTTTCGCAACGTTCAGCTATCGCGCGGCCTCGCAGCTCTCGAGCGCGTGTTGCGCGGCCACGGCCAGCCCGATCTCGCCCACATGCAACGCCTCGTGCGCGCGTGGGGCAATGAGGCCTGGTCCGGCGACGCCATGTTCCTCATGAACATGCTCAAATGGATGCAACAGACCAGCGGACCGATCGTGGAGTGCGGGTCCGGCCTGTCGACGCTTCTGCTCGCAAGTGCCGCTACGCCATCTGGACGTCGCGTGTATTCCTTGGAGCAAAACCCGAGATGGGCGGAATTTACCAACGGGAGGATGCCGGAATCGCTCAAAGGGCACGTTTCCGTGCTCGCCGCGCCTCTGCGCAGCTATGGCTCGTTCGACTGGTATTCGATTGGCGTAGAGGCAATACCGGACTCCGTGGGCTACGTCGTTTGCGATGGGCCACCCGCAGACACCCGTGGCGGGCGGTATGGGCTCGGGCCCGTTTTGGGCAGTCGCCTCGCACGAGGCAGCATCATTCTGCTCGATGACACACATCGACCTGAAGAGCGTGCGATTGTCGGCCGCTGGTGCTCGGAGCTGGGCGCCTCAGTGGTTCAGGAAGGAGCCACTTTCACCGCGATCCGGGTCGGCCAAGACGGAGAGAATCGAACCCCATCCTAGTTCCCATCATCGGCTGTCATAAATCATAGGCGGTCAGTTTCACCTGGAGCCGAATCCCCCCCATGAATCATCTGTTGTTTGAGCTCGTGCTGCGCTCCGCAGAACGTCAGCCGGGAGCCTCAAGCCTCTCTTTCCACGACCGCACTCTAGACTACGGTGGCCTCGCATCGCTTATGGAGCGATTCGCCGCTCGCATGATGGAATTGAAGCTCGAGCGGGCGGACCGAGTGGCTGTATATCTTCCCAAGCAGCCGGAAGCGGTCGTCGCGATGTTCGGGGCGGCACGGGCCGGCTGTGCGTTTGTTCCGGTTAATCCGCTTTTGAGGCCCGAACAGGTCGGTCACATCCTGCGCGACTGCAATGTACGGGTCCTGATCACATCTTTGGAGCGGGCCGACACTATCGCCGCGACGCTTGCGCAGTGTTCCGACTTGCATCACATCGTCCTCACTCCGCCCTCGGCGGTCGCCGAATCCGAGCCTGCCCTGGATCTACGGTCCGGCATGGCCGTTCACCGCTGGGACGAGATCATCAACGGCAGCAGCTCGGCGGCTCATCACCGAGTC
>JASHRH010000168.1 GCA_030037475.1 Acidobacteriaceae bacterium | reverse complement strand
GCCGGGCGCCGGCATCGATCGTGATCGTATCGAAATAATGCGCGGTCGGAACGCGCCAACCGCGATCGCGTAAGCCGCTGGCGAGCGTCGCTGCGGTCTGCGCCACGCGCGAGGCGATCTGACGCAGCCCGTCGGCGCCGTGATAGACGCCGTACATCGACGCCACCACCGCCGGCAGCACCTGCGCCGTGCAGATGTTCGACGTCGCCTTCTCGCGACGGATGTGCTGCTCGCGCGTGGACAAGGTCAGCACAAATCCGCGCCGTCCATGTTTGTCCTTTGTCTCGCCCACCAGGCGCCCCGGCATTTGCCGCACGAATTTCTCTTTCGCCGCGATCACGCCGCAGAACGGGCCGCCGAAGCTCGGCGCCACGCCGTACGACTGCGCCTCCATGGTCACGATGTCCGCTTCCACCGGCGGCCGCACCACGCCCAGCGATACCGCTTCGGCAATCGCCACCACCAGCAGCGCACCCCTTTTATGCGCGATGTCCGCGATCGCCGGCACGTCCTCAATCGTCCCGAAGAAATTCGGCGACTGCACCAGCACGCATGCCGTCTCCTCGGTGACAGCCGCTTCCAGAGTGGCCAGATCCACCCGTCCGTCCGCACCGTACCCGATCTCCCGCGTCCTGTGCCCGCTGGCCGCCTCGCGATGCTGCGCATAGGTGTGCATCACCTCGCGATATTCCGGATGCACCGTCCGCGCCACCACCACGCGATCGCGCCCGGTTACGCGCATCGCCATCATCGCGGCTTCGGGGCACGCGGTCGAGCCGTCGTACATCGACGCGTTGGCGATATCCATTCCGGTCAGCTCGCAGATCATCGTCTGAAACTCGAAGATCGCCTGCAGCGTGCCCTGCGTGATCTCCGCCTGATAGGGCGTGTACGAGGTAAGGAACTCGCCCCGCTGCACAATCGCGTCGATGATCACCGGCCGGTAATGCCGGTAGACGCCCGCGCCCAGGAAGCTGGCGTAACCGTTGGCGTTCTTCGCCGCCGCGGCTTTGAAGTGGTCGACGATTTCCTGTTCGCCCATCTGCCGCGGAATCGCCAGATCCCGCCGCAGCCGGTATTCCTCCGGAATGATGGCAAACAGCTCGTCGATCGAGGCGACGCCAATTTCGCGCAGCATCGCCGCGCGTTCCGCATTGGATTTCGGTAAGTAGCGCATGGAACCTTCAGATTACCAACAGCCAGCCAGGTTGGGTTTCCTTTTACCACGGAGGACACAGAGAGCACAGAGATTCGAAAGTGTTCTACTCTGCGTCCTCTGTGTTCTCTGTGGTGAAGTGTTTACCCATTTCCCATCCGGACAATGCCGTTTTTCTTTCACCACAGAGGTCACAGAGAACACAGAGCGACAAAAACGTTCTTCTTTGTTCCTCTGTGCGCTCTGTGCCCTCCGTGGTGAGTTTTACCCATTCCTCATCCGCACAATGCCATTCTTCATCAGGACGACGTTGAAATTGAGCAGCAATCCCAGCGGCCGACCGCTCAGTTTCAGGTATGACAAAAGCTGTGCCTTGTGAATCGGAGCAATTTCAGCAACCGACTTGACTTCCACGACGACCAAATTCTCCACGAGAAGATCGATCCGATAGCCGATCTCAAGACGCTGCGACTCGTACATGACCGGCAGAGGCACTTCTTCGAAAACCGTCATCTCCCGCGTTCGCAGTTCGTAGGCCAGACATGCGCGATACGCGCTTTCCAGCAGTCCCGGTCCCAGCGCGGAATGCACACGAAGCGCCGAGTCGACAATCTGACCGCTGATGGCATTGATGCGGCGCCAGTCCATAGCAGCAGCGGCTTTCTGTGTTCGTTCTTTCACCACAGAGGTCACAGAGAACACGGAGAGAGACAGTATCGGAACCGAACCCCGTCGGTCTGTGCTTTCGATCACTTGTCGCATGGGCGCCCCGCTGTCCGACAGGACGACCAGAACCGCTGCGCACGGCTACACTTCCAGTCTCCGTGCACTCTGTGTCCTTTGTGGTGGACAAGCTCAGTGGCCCGTCTCTTCCTTCACGTACTCTTCGTAGGCGTCGGCCGTCAGCAGGCTCTCCACTTCCCCTGGATCGCTTAACTCAATTTTCATGATCCAGGCCACGTGCGCATCCGCGTTGATCTTCTCCGGCGCCGATGTCAGCTCCTCGTTGACCGCCGTCACCGTGCCGCTCGCCGGCGAGTAGAGGTCCGAGACCGCCTTCACGCTCTCCACGCTGCCGAAGACCTTCCCTTTCTCGACCTTGTCGCCGATTTTGGGCAGCTCGACAAAAACGATGTCTCCCAGCGAATCCTGGGCGTGTTCCGTAATCCCGATCGAGGCGGTCTTGCCGTTCGCATCGATCCATTCATGCTCCCGCGTATAGCGGTATTTCGTGGGATACGCCATAACCATCCCTCCCTCTCACGCAATCTGATTCAAAACTCCGCTGCCGGCCAGACCCGGCTAGACCTTCGGCTTCTTATAAAACGGCAGCGGCACCACTTTGGCCTTCACCGGATTGCTCCGGATCTCGACCGCGACCTCTGTCCCCGGCTCGGCGTACGCCCGCGGCACAAAGGCGAGGACGATGTTCTTCTTCAGGAACGGCGCGGGCGAGCCACTGGCGACGTTGCCTATCGGCTGCCCCTGCCCGTCCAGCACGCGGTATCCATCCCGCGCGATGCCCCGCTCGACGACTTCCAGGCCCACCAGCTTTCGCTCCGGACCACCCGCAGCCTGGACCTGCTTCAGCGCCTCTGACCCGATAAACGTTCCCTTCTCCAGCTTGCAGAAGCGATCCAGTCCTGCCTCGAAGACATTGATCTTCTCCGAAATCTCATGTCCATAGAGCGACAGCGCCGCTTCCAGACGCAGCGTGTTGCGCGCGCCCAGCCCGCACGGCTTGATATCGAACTCGCGTCCCGCTTCCAGCACCTCGTTCCAGACGCGCTCGCTGGTCGCCGCGTCGCTCGGAATATAGATTTCGAATCCGTCCTCGCCCGTGTAGCCCGTTCGCGCGATCAGCGTATTCGGCAGTCCGCAGACCGTTCCCCACGCGAACCAATAGAATTTGATCGCGCGCAGGTCCACGTTGGTCAGCTTCTGCAGCGTCGCTTCCGCCTTCGGTCCCTGGATCGCCAGTTGCGTGTAGTAGTCGCTGTAGTCGCTCACGTGACAGTCGAACTGTCTCGCGTTCTGCCGCACCCAGTTGTAATCCTTCTCGCGCGTGCCCGCGTTGATCACAAACAGATAATCGTTGTCGCTGAACTTGTGCACGATCACATCGTCCACAAACGTCCCCTGCGGATACAGCATCGCCGAATACTGCGCCTGACCCACCTGCAGGCGGCTCGCGTCATTCATGCTGATGTGCTGGACCGCATCGAACGACCCCTGGCCCCGGAACTGGATATCGCCCATGTGGCTGACGTCGAACAGCCCCACGCCGGTGCGTACTGCCATGTGTTCGGCGATCAGCCCGGAATACTCGACAGGCATATCCCAGCCGCCGAAGTCCACCATCTTCGCCCCCAGCAGACGATGGATGGGGTTCAATGCAGCTTTGCGCAGGGTTTCAGGCACAAATCCTCAGCAGGCAACAAAAATCGAACGCGAGCGCGAACCTTTAACGTTACAACCACATCCATCAGCGATCAAATGCGGCTCCCAAACTATCCGCGGCAGCCGGTTTCCTCGCCCGCGTGCATCCGACCGTCCCTGCCCACTGTTTCCTCCGTCTCCAGTTCCCGCGTCCCCTGAAGGACACTGTTCGCGCCGCTTCTCGCAAAACGTCCCCATATCCACCGCCACGCCAGAATCGCGGCCAGCACCATCAGCGCCAGAATCAGGTAGCCGCTCCCGAGCACCACCAGCATCTCGCTGCCGGGCCCGCAGTTGCGGCTCTCCATCCAGCGGAGCGCCATCAACCCCGGCCAGTGCGCCGCCAGCCAAAGGTCGCACAGCCGCCGTGCCATCCAGCTCACATTTGCATCAAATCCCTTGTCCAGCGGATAGGTAAACTGAGCGGTAAGCACCAGCTCCAGCGGCGCAGCCCACAGCAATGCCAGCATCCACGCCCGCAACGCCGTCGCGTGGCGCTGGCCCTTCCAGTCTGATGGTCGCTTCGCCCTGTGCATCGTCCAGTCCGCCATCAATTTCTTCAACGATACGATAAAAGCCGTGGCGCTTCCCTCCATTCCCGCGGCTGTCGCCTTTATCCTTGCGCTCGCTCCCGTCTTCGCCTTTGGGCTGGCCGGAGAAGCCTGTGCCCGCGCCGCCGGACGGCTCCCGCTCGCCGTGCGTCTCATCTTTCCGGCGCTGCTGGCTGCGCCGTATCTCATCGTCTCGCTGGCGACCCATACTTTTCAGGCTCGCTGGCTCGTCGCCTGGCTGCTGATCCCCATCGCCGTCGCCGCCTTGCTCGCTCTCGCCGCGCGCCTCGATCCCGGCCAGCACGCCCACTGGCTGGATTTTCTGATCCTCATTCCTCTCGGCCTCGCCGTCGATCTCCGCTGGCTCCAGCCTGCATGGCCACCCCGCGTCGATCTCCTCGGCAAGCTCATCCTTCTCGACGCCGGTCTTTACGGATTCCTGGCCATCCGCCGTCTCTCCGGCGTGGGCTTCGATCTTCGCCTGCGCTTACGCGATCTCGCCATTGGCCTGCGTGAGTTCGCCTTCTACGCGCCTATCGCCATCCCCATCGGACTCGCTCTCGGTTTTCTCCACCTTCACAGCCGCGTCGCGCATCCCTGGTTCGTCTCGGCGACGTGGATCTACAGCTTCTTCGCCGTCGCGCTCCCCGAAGAAATTTTCTTTCGCGGCTGGATGCAGAACCTGCTCGAGCGCCGCCTTGGCCGCACCGTTTCCCTGCTCGTTACTGCCGGTTTGTTCGGCCTCGCCCACTTCAACAAGCGTGCCGTCCACTTTAACTGGCGCTACGTTCTCCTCGCCGCGATCGCCGGCATTTTTTATGGGCGCGCGTGGCGCGCGGATCGCCGCATCGGCGCCTCCGCCATCACCCACGCTACCGTCGACACGATCTGGGGCGCGCTGCTGCGCTAAGCTGCCTGCGGTACACTGGCCTGCGTCGCGTTGTATACAAATCCGTATCCTCTTCTGAAAGGATTCGCCCGGTGCCCAGACTCAAGCTCGTTGTCACCGCAATCATTCTCGGCGCGCTCTCCCTGCCCGCTGTCAGTCAGCACCGCGATCCGACTCTTGCCGCCACGCCGCCCATGGGCTGGAACAGCTGGAACCACTTCGCGGGCGCGGTCAATGACGCCGACGTGCGCGCTGCCGCCGATTCCATGGTTTCCAGCGGCATGAAAGCCGCGGGCTACACCTACATCAACATCGACGACACGTGGGAGGGCCAGCGCGACGCCCAGGGCTTCATCCATCCCAACAGCAAATTCCCCGATATGAAGGCGCTTGCGGACTACGTGCACTCCAAAGGCCTCAAGCTCGGCATCTATTCCTCGCCCGGCCCCCAAACCTGCGCCGGGTACGAAGGCAGCTACGGCCACGTCCAGCAGGACGCGGAGACCTATGCCAGGTGGGGCATCGATTACCTCAAGTACGACCTCTGCAGCTTCATCCCCATTATGCGGAAGGAAGCGCCGCACGATCCGCAGAAGCAGTTGGCCATCATGCAGGCCGCCTATCGCCAGATGCATGACGCTCTCATCGCCACGGGCCGGCCCATCGTCTTCAGCCTCTGCCAGTACGGCTGGATGGACGTCTGGAAGTGGGGCGCGTCCGTTGGCGGCAATCTGTGGCGCACCACCGGCGACATCAACGACACGTACGATCGCATGGCCGAGATCGGGTTTAATCAGCTCGGCCTCGCCCAATATGCCGGGCCCGGCCACTGGAACGATCCGGACATGCTCGAAGTCGGCAACGGCGGCATGAGCTATGACGAGTACAGAACCCACATGAGCCTGTGGGCGATCCTCGCCGCGCCGCTGCTCGCCGGCAACGACCTCAGCCACATGTCCGCGCAGACGATTTCGATCCTGACGAATCGTGAAGTCATCGCCGTCGATCAGGATCCTCTCGGCAAAGAAGGCAGCCGCGCCTTCGCGGTCGGCATGACGGAGATCTGGACCAGGCCGCTGAGCCACGGCGCGCTTGCCGCCGGCCTCTTCAACCGCGACACGGTCGCGCACCCTGTGACACTCGACCTGCGTGCGGCCGGCTATCCGGCGAATGCGAAGCTGCGCGACCTGTGGGCGCACCAGAATGTCACAGCCAGGAACGGCCAGTACACCGTCATCGTTCCGCCGCACGGAGTGGTCATGCTGAAGGTCAGCCGGTAAACCGTTCACCACAGAGGGCGCAGAGAGCACGGAGGACCGAAATTGCTTTGAATTCTTCGTGTCCTCTGCGCGCTCTGCGGTGAAAAGAGAAGAATCGACCGGTAATGCAAAAATGCATTACAATGGAGACATGGCCAGGCAATCGACAGCGACCCTCTCCGTAACCGCGCGCGGCCAGGTTACTTTCCGCAGCGATATCCTGCGCCATCTCGGCATCCAGCCCGGGGAGAAGATCGCGCTCGACAAACTCCCGAACGGACGGGTAACGCTCCGGGCAGCCAAACCCGCAGGCACCATCGATGGCTTCATCGGTCTCCTTGCCGGCAAGACCCGAAAAGTCGCCACGCTGGACGAGATCCGTGAAGCCGCAGCCGCCGGGTGGGCTGGGAAGAAGTGAAGATCACCGCTGACACCAACGTTCTCATCCGCGCCGTGGTCCGCGATGACGAAAGGCAGGCTCGCGCTGCCTCCAGGCTGCTGAAGAACGCCGAACTGATCGCCGTTTCCCTGCCTTGTCTCTGCGAATTTGCCTGGGTTCTGCACCGGCTCTACCACTACGACCGTGAGGAAATTGCTGTAGCCATCCGCGCCCTGCTTGATACTGCCAGGGTCGCCGTCAACCACCCCGCCGCGGAGTCCGGACTCGCCGTTCTCGAGGCCGGCGGAGATTTCGCTGACGGCGTCATCGCCTTCGATGGTGACTGGCTTGGCAGCAGCGTCTTCGCCTCCTTCGACGAGAAGGCTGTGTCTCTCCTCGCTCGGCAGGGGCGTCAAACTCGCCTGCTCACCTGAATCATCCTCATACCGGACCGCTTCGGCTAAGTTTCGTCTCTCTGGGTCCTCTGGGTTCTCTGTGGTGAAAACACGAAAGCCCCGTCTCCGGGGCTTTCTCATCTTCCTGTTTCCGCCCTACTTCTTCCCTTGCGCCACCTTCGGCTGGAACAGCTCCACCCGCACGTGCCACTGCACCGATTGTCCCGGCTGCAGCGTCACCATGCCCGTGTTCATGCCGTGCCATTCCTTTCCAAACGGATCGGCAAAGTTGAACTGCTCTTCGATGGCCGCGAACTTCGCCGTCGGCGGGGAATACACCTGCACCGTCCTGATGTCCGGCGAAAGCCCCAGCACCTTCACGCCGTAATTGCTCGCCGGATCGGTCAGCGTTACCTGCACCGCGCCATTGGTCCGCTGCAGTTTCGACCAGTTATCGTCCAGATAGTTATCGTCCAGCGGTTTGCCTTCCGCCGCCAGGTAATCCCACTTCGTCCCCTTCACGGGAAGCAGCTTACCCGTCGGAAAGACGTCCTGGTAGTTGTTCACCTGGGCCACCTGCTCGCCCGGAACGTGCAGCAGCGCCTGCGAGCGCTCGCCGCTCGGAATGGAGAAGTACGGATGCCAGCCGATTGCCATCGGCTCGTCTTCCTTGCCCACGTTCTTCGCCACGATCTCCGCGTCCACCGCGCCACCTGTGAGCGTGATCACGAAACTCAGGTCCGTCTCTGAGAGCCAGTGACCGCTGAAGTCGCCCGCGTGGATGACGCCCGTTACCGTCTCCCCGTCCGGAATCTTCACCGTCTGCACATCCTGCACGGGCCAGTTCAGGATCAGCCCGTGCATCGCATGCTTGTTCTCGTCCGGATGATCGCTGTTATGCCAGTTCGCCGGCAGTACGATCTTTTTTCCCTGCCACTCCGTCGTGATCGTTTTTTCATCCGGCGACAGCTTGCCGAGAATCCGGTTCGGATATGGAACTAAAAACGCGCCGCAGCAACTGAAGCTGGCATTGCCGTAGGCATCGGCCGCCGATCCGGGGCTCATCCGCTGCGCCAGCTCCTCCAGCGTAGGCGCCCACAGCACGGGAATCTCGCCTTTCCCCGGCACGTTCGCCGTGATCTGGAAAACTTCCATTCCCCGCCCCGGCAGAACGGTCAGCGACAGGAACTCCGGCCTGGTTCCGTTGCTCGTCGCATTGCGGGTCAGCTTCACCACCGGCACGCCGCCGATCTCCGGATTGGCCTGCGCCGGCGGAGTCGCCGTCTCCGCCGCAGCCGGAGCAGCCGATCCCGCCGGAGTCGTCGTGCTGTTGCATCCCGCCATCAGCGCCAAAGCCCCCGCCACCGCGGCCGCCGCCATTCCCTTCCGCATCCGCATCGTTTCCATCTCTCCCGCATAACTGATGATTGCAAACAAACCCTGAAGCCCCCAATTGTACGCCGCCATCGCCGGCAACACTGCCTCTACAATCTCCTCGTGTCCCGAATTCCCGCAAACGCCGCCGCGCTTGCCGCGCTCAACCGCCGCGTGGTCGCCTGCGAGCGATGCCCGCGCCTGCGTACTCACTGCACATCAGTCGCCCTGAAAAAGCGGCGCATGTATCGCGATTGCGACTACTGGGGCAAGCCCGTTCCCTCTTTCGGCGATCCTGCTGCCCGCGTGCTCTTCGTTGGACTCGCTCCCGGCGCGCACGGCTCCAATCGCACCGGCCGTCCCTTTACCGGCGACGGTTCCGGCGATTTCCTCTACCCGCTGCTGCACCGCGCCGGATTCGCCTCGCAGCCCCGCTCCACCCATCGCGACGATGGCATGGTCCTCACCGATGCCTGGATCACTGCCGTCGTCCGCTGTGCCCCGCCGGGCAACAAGCCTCTGCCCCAGGAAATCGCCGCCTGCGCGCCTTTCCTCGACGAGGAGATTGCCGCGCTCCCCCACGTCCGCGTCATCGTCTGCCTCGGCAAAATCGGCTTCGACGGCTTTCTCGCGCATCTCGTCCGCACCGGCCAGCTCGCCCGCCGCGCCGGCTTTGTCTTCGGCCACGGCGCGGAATATCGCATCCCCGGCGATCGCTGGCTCCTGGCCTGCTATCATCCCTCGCTCCAGAACACCAACACGGGCAAGCTCACCGCCCCGATGATGCTCCGGGTCTTTCACCGCGCCCGCCGTCTTGCCGGAATTCCGTCTCCGTAAATTCCTCATTGGCTGGACATCTTCACTTCCGCCGACGTGCATCCACCAGCAAGCCGGTGAAGCTGTCAACGCTCCCGCGCACGAGGGCCAAACCCATGGTCACCATTCTTCTTATCATCCTCATCCTGCTCCTCATCGGAGCCTTCCCCACGTGGCCGCACAGCCGCAACTGGGGCTACTACCCCAGCGGTGGCCTCGGCCTGATCCTTCTTATCGTGATCATCCTGCTCCTGCTCCGGGTCATCTGATCGGACCGCACCACACCTCGTTCGCCCCAAACGTGGATAATGTTCCACGGAGGATCGAACGTGTTCCGACAAGCTCTCGGTGTTTCTCTTCTGGCTCTTCTTGCGGGGGGCGCCGCCCGCGCGCAGTCCGCGCAGGACGTCGCCGCTGCGGAGAAGAATCTCTCGCCCGCGCAGTCTGACGTCATCACGCGTCTCGGCTCGCTCAGCAATCTTCCCGAGAGCCAGTGGCGCTATCACGTCGGCACGCTGGCCCACGGGGAAGATCCTGCCCTCGACGATTCCTCCTGGCCCGTCGCCGTCGCCAACACCGATTACTCCACCGACTCGATGTGGTTCCGTCAGTGGATCACCGTTCCAAAGACTCTCGACGGCTACGACCTCACCGGCACGCGCATCTGGTTTCAGTTCAATGCATCCGTGAATGGCCCGCTGCCGGAGATCATCTACTTCAACGGCCGCCGCGTGGCCATGGGCGACGATCTTGAGCCCATCATTCTCTTCGACAAGGCCCAGCCCGGCGCGCGTGTCCTCGTCGCCGTCAAACTGCTCAACACCGTCGACCGCAAGCACTTCGCCGGTGCGCCTATGCAGATCGACTTCGCCGCCAGCCGACCCAGCCCTGAGGATTTGCGCGAAGAATTCCTCACTGCCGCGCTGCTCGTGCCCAGCCTTTCGAAGAACGTCTCCGCCGACCAGGCCACGCTTTCGAAAGCCATCGCTCAGGTCGACCTCAAGGCACTCGACGCCGCCAATCAGGTCCAGTTCGACGCGTCTCTCCGCACCGCCCATTCCACACTGACGGCGCTCAAGCCCATGATGGACACGGCGACCCTCCATCTCACCGGCAACTCGCACATCGACGCGGCCTGGCTCTGGCCCTGGACCGAGACCGTCAACACCGTCCGTGACACGTTCGGCACCGCCATCCA
This sequence comes from Acidobacteriaceae bacterium, assembly GCA_030037475.1. Classification (GTDB taxonomy): domain Bacteria; phylum Acidobacteriota; class Terriglobia; order Terriglobales; family Acidobacteriaceae; genus Palsa-343. The sequence goes on along the minus strand of JASHRH010000168.1, from coordinate 1,760 downwards.
GTTGATGAACGAATACCCCACGTACACTTTCACCCAGTCCGCCGCCGCCTATAACAACTGGATGGCCAACGACTATCCCGACCTCAACGCCCAGATCGCCGAGCGCATCAGGCAGGGCCGCTGGGAAGTCGTCGGCGGCATGTGGGTCGAGCCCGACCTGAACATGCCCGATGGCGAATCCACCGTGCGCTCCATCCTCATCGGCAAGCGCTGGTATCAGAAGCACTACGGTGTCGATGTCCGCATCGGCTGGAACCCCGACTCTTTCGGCTACAACTGGCAGCTCCCGCAAATCTACAAGCGCACCGGCATCGACTACTTCGTCACCCAGAAGATGGCGTGGAACGACACCAACAAGCTGCCTTTCAAGCTCTTCTGGTGGGAATCGCCCGACGGCAGCAAGGTTCTCACTTATTTTCCCGACGACTACGCGAACACGAACCTCAACCCTGTTCGTCTCGCCGCCGATCTCGCCATCGCCCGAAAGTTCTCTCCTGGCCTGACCAACATGATGGATCTCTACGGCGTCGGCGATCATGGCGGCGGCCCGACCCGCGCCATGCTCGACCAGGGCCTGCACTGGATACAGCCCGATAAGGTCGTGCCGAACATGCAGTTTGGCACCGCAGCCACGTATTTCTCGGCCGTGGAGAACAACATCGCGTCCGATTCCCGCACCTGGGACTACCGCACCATCGCTCAGGGCTACGTCGAGCCCCCGCCGATCACAGGCAAAATCTCCATCCCCACCTGGGATGACGAGATGTATCTCGAGTTTCACCGCGGCGTGTACACCACGCAGGCGCTCATGAAGTGGAACCTGCGCCACGCTCCGGAGTGGACCCTCAATGCGGAAAAAGTCGCCGCGCTGGCCTGGCTCGATGGCAGCCCGTATCCCGCCACCGAACTTACCAACGCCTGGAAAAAAATCACCTTCAACGATTTCCACGACCTCGCCGCCGGCTCCGGCATCGGCGTTATCTACAAGGACGCCGCCCAGCAATTCCGCCAGGTCCATCGCGCCGACACGCTGATCGCGTCAGCAGCTCTCGACACGATCGCCGCCCACGTCGACACCCAGGTCAGCAGCGGTGTTCCCGTCTTCGTCTTCAACCCGCTCGCGTGGACGCGCTCCGGCGACGTGACGATCGATGTCCAGATGGTCTCGCCGACGGCATCGGTCCATGTGGTTGATCCGGAAGGTAAGATCCTTCCTTCGGAGATCCTCGCGAAGGACGCGGCGACCAACACGTTCCATCTCCTGGTGCAGGTCCACAACGTGCCGTCGCTCGGCTACGAAGTCCTTCGCGTCGTTCCCGGCGCACGGCCGTTTGCGAGCGACCTCCGCGTCCACGGCCTCACCCTCGAAAACGCCGCGCTCCGCGTCGTCATCGATCCCAAAACCGGCTGCATCACCAGCCTTTATGACAAGAGCACAGGCTTCGAGACGCTCGCCCCGAACACCTGTGGCAACGAGCTCCAGGCTTTCCATGACACGCCGAAGGACTACGACGCCTGGAACATCGATCCCGGCACGCTCGATCAGCCGCCCATTCTTCTCACCCAGGCCGACTCCGTCCAGCTCATCGACAACAGCCCCGTGCGCGCCGTTGTCCGCGTCACGCGCCACTGGGACCAGTCGAAATTTGTTCAGGACATCGTCCTCGAAAATGGTTCCGACCAGGCGATCGTGACCAACGACATGGACTGGCACGAAACCCACATCCTGCTGAAAGCCGCCTTTGCGCTCTCCGCCACCA
>JASHRH010000167.1 GCA_030037475.1 Acidobacteriaceae bacterium | reverse complement strand
TCAGGCAGCGGGTGCTGAGCCCGGTCCGCAAACAGCTGCGGCTCCGCAGCCGGGAAATCTGCCACTTCTGACGCGCGAGCAAGCTGAGCAAATGGCCATCCACAACAACCCGCGCATCCATGTGGGACAGCTTCTGGCCCTCGCGCAGCACCAGGTCTTCCGCCAGGCGCGCTCCGCGGAGCTGCCGACGGCCACCGCTGCCCTTACCGGCGTGGAGGCAGAAGAGGCCACGCGTATCTCCGCTGGTTCACTCACCGCGTCTCGCCTCCTTGAGCATGCCGGCGCGGGAGCGAATTTCACCCAGCTCATCTACGACTTCGGGCATACTCATAACCTTCTTCTCTCGCAGAAACTCCAGGAAAAGGCTTCGAACGCCAACGCCCTGGCGACCACTGAGGAAGTGGTGCTGGCCACCGATCAGGCGTTTTATAACGCGCTGCTTGCCCAGGCGGAGCTGGACGTGGCGCGCCAAACCGTCGACACCCGCCACACCACCGACCAGCAGGTGAGGGTGATGACGCGCAACAAGCTGAAGTCCACCGTGGACCAGGCGTTTGCCGATGTGGACCTGTCCCAGGCACAGTTGCTCCAGCTGGACGCGCAGAACAATGCAGATGCTTCAATGGCGGCGCTGGACGCGATCCTGGGACTGGATACGAACGTGCGCTTCCGTCTGGTGGAAGCGACGGCGGCGCCTCCGCCGCCTCCCCTGAATGTCCAGGATCTCATCCGGCAGGCGCTCGCGCATCGGCCCGACCTTCAGGCACTGAACCTTGGCGCCCAGTCGGAGAAGAAGTACTCTCGCGCGGAATGGGAGCAGATGCTTCCGTCCATTACAGCCGCCGGCACCGCGGGTGTGGTTCCGGTCCGGCCTGGCCAGTACTACACAGAGAATTGGTGGGGCGCCATTGGCGGCAACATCGATATCCCTGTCTTCAACGGTTTTCTGTATAACTCCCAGGCGCAGGAAGCAAAATTCCGCGCACAGGCCGACGCGGAAAATGCCCGGAACCTGCGGGACAACATCGTGCGCGACGTACGCACCGCCTGGCTGAATACGAGCACAGCATGGCAGCGCATGGCTGTTACCGCGCAACTGCTCAAAGAGGCCGATCTGGCGTTGAAGCTGGCCGAAACACGCTACAAGCTCGGCCTCAGCTCGATCGTGGAGCTAAGCCAGGCGCAGCTCCAGCAGACCAGCGCCCAGATTCAGAACACGAGCGCAACCTATCAATATCGACTTTCCCTCTCGACGCTCAACTACGAGATGGGAGTTGCTCCATAGCGGCGATCAACAGGAGGCGGGTCTTCCCAGGAGCGAGGCGCTCTCTGTACAGCAGCCTGCCGGTCTTATTTCCTGTGGTTACGGCGCGCCCGATCCCACAGAGCGGCTTTCCGTCTGCTCGTTCTGACTGCCCGCCGTCGATTGATCAGGATATTGTGCATTCACCCGCATATCGACGATGTTGCCCTGCATCTCCGGCGTCGCCGATATCGTGTCTGTGTCAGTGCGGATGATGGTCAGGTATGGGCTGTTCTGCGAAGCCACATAAACCTTTCCGTAGGGATAGCTGTAAATCGATCCGATCGCGTGAGGATTCGACGTGAGCGGGATCGTCTTCTCAATCGTGTAGTTTTGCAGATTGACCACCGAAATGCTGCCTGGGACACAAGGCAACCCGCCGCTACAGGTGCCTGCCGCGGTGTCGCCCTGATTGGCAACATAAGCGCGGCTCCCGTCCTGAAGCACGGAAACCTCCACCGGGTGCATGCAGAACGTGTCAGTTCCTGCGGGGCATCCTGGCCCATTGGCCAGATTCACGGTTGCCAGCACAGTCCCGAACGTCGCGCTGTCGTTTCCGTAGACGTCCAGGCTCACATCGATGATGCTGATCGAATTGGAATCGTAATTGGCCGTCACCAGAATCTCGCCATCACGGTAATAATCGGCGTAGACCGGACCCGCTCCCACCGTGATGGCGGGGTGCAGGCTGTCAATGGCGTTGAGCTGCGAGTTGATGACCGTGACCGTTCCGCTCCCGCGGTTCATGATGAAGGTCCGCATGAAGTCTGGCGTCATGAAGCCATACACGGGACACACTCCCAGCGGCAACCGAGCCGAGATGGTGTTGCTGGAGGTCTCGATGGCATCCGCTTCGCCTGTCTCGCCCAGGGCGGCCACGGCTGCCGGATTGTCGCAGTCGCCCCACGTCGGTTGCGAACCGGTTCCTGATGAGTTGCCCTGGCTAATGGCGTAGATCCGGTCGCTGGACCCATAGCCCGTCAGATTCACAAGAGATGGAGCAACGGGGATCTCCTGCTTCAGCGCCTGGGGAGCCCCCGTGAGCTGCGCCACGCAGTTGGTGGCCTGACAGGTCGGTCCATGGAGTCCAGCCTCTGTGACGTACAGGCTGTTATCGTCGAGCAGAGTATTTGTGGGCAGCGATCCCGGGAGCAACGTGCTGGTCTGGATATTCTTCGTCAGGATGCTGCCGGGGGAATTGTTGGAGGTGGTGATGGTCCCATCGCAGTTGGGAGCGAACACCTGAGCCCCGCTGGCTTCCAGCGAGAACGTCAGCGGCCCATTGCCTCCTTCCGCCTGATCCAGAATCGAATCGCCGGAGAAATCCAGCAGGGTAATGACGCTCGGTGTGGAGTACGTGACGCCGTTGCATGGCGTGCCGGCTCCCGTCGACGAGGGGCTAAAGCCTGGCTGCGAAAACACCGTCACGTACGCCGTCGGCTGCGCTGCCGGTCCTGTTGGATTGACCGGAGTGACGACGGGACGGTATTGATTGCCGCATCCGGCGGCCAAAGCCAGAATCGATGCGGAAATGCCGGCTACGATCGCCGTTCGGAAAGGAACTCTGCCCGTCCATTTCCAGGGCCGAAACAACTTGTGGCTGCTTACGACGCGAAAGCGATTCAGCCATGCCATGCTACGAACTCGCAATTACCTGATTCCTCCGCCCGGCCCCCGAGGTGGCGCGGGTTTCCCGTTGTGCTGGTAGAAAGATGATTGTACTGTACGGGACGGGCTTTGCGCCTGTGGTGGACAATCGCCATGAGCCAGGTGAGGGAACAGAGTCGGCGCGCGGGGGCTCCGGCGCTGCGATGGCAATCGCAGGCCGTGCTGCTGGCGTTTCTCCCGGTGACAGCCATTTGGGTTACGCTGGCCGCGGGAGAGGCCTGGCCGGTACACAGCCATCTCGTGTGGCTGGATGCAGCCATCAGTGTCGGCTTTGTCGCGCTGGCCTGGTGTTTGCGCGCGGCAACGATCGGCGGCGCGCTCACGGGCGGAATCATCACCGCTGCACTGCTTCTGCGCACGCCGGGATGGCATACCGCGCTTTGGCCGCTGCTGGCCCTGGTGACGCTCACCTTTGCTGCCACGCGATTCGGCCGGCGCCGCAAGGAAGCTCAGGGCATCGCTGAAGACAGACGTGGGCGCAGAGCTTCGCAAGTGGCAGCGAATCTCGGCGCGGCGGCCGTGGTTGCCATTCCGCTTGCCGGAGCCTTTGGTTTCGGCTCATCAGTGCCGGAAGGCCGCACCGCGCTGGTCATGATGCTGGCCGCCATGGCCGAAGCCGCGGCAGACACACTTTCCTCGGAGCTGGGGCAGGTACTGGGTGGCGAACCGCGTCTGTTGACGACGCTGCAACGCGTTCCTCCGGGGACGGATGGCGCCATTACCTGGACGGGGACCCTGGCCGGCTGCGCGGGCGCGGCAATCGTCGTTGCCGCCGGCGAGGCCGCACTTCTCCTGACCCGCACGGAAGCGCTTCTGGCGCCTGGCGCCGCCATCGGAGGTCTATTCTTCGACAGCCTGCTGGGCGCTGCACTGGAGCGCAGAGGCTGGCTCAACAACGATGCGGTCAACGCGCTCTCAACGGTATTTGCTGCTGCTCTGGCAGGATTTGCCTGCCACTGGGCTTGATTCAGCCGGCCGCGAGCCGCTGCTGCAGCTGTTCCAGACTCGCGCCTTTGGTCTCCGGGTAAATCATCAGCACGACGAAGAACTGCAGGACCATCATCCCCGCGAAAAACATGAACGGCGCAGCGGTGGAGCGTGCCGCAACCCACGGAAAGAATCCCGAGATCAGTGCGTTCATGATCCAGTGCGAGGAACTGCCCAGGCTCTGGCCTTTGGAGCGTACCCGGGTTGGAAAAATCTCGCTGATGTACACCCAGATCACCGCGCCCTGCGAAACGGAGAAGAAGAATATGAAGCCCACCAGCAGCCAGACCAGATCGGCCTGATGGCTGTGCGTGTGAAAGATCGCTGCCACGCCCGCCAGGGCTGCTGCCGTGCCCACGGAACCGATCAGCAGCAGCGATTTGCGCCCCAGTTTGTCAATCACGGACATGGCCAGCAGTGTCGCAAGGAAATTCATCGCACCCAGCAGCACTGCCTGTTTATCCGCGGAGAGGCTGCTGAAGCCGCCGAACCGGAAGATGTCGTTCGCGTAGTAGAGGATTGCGTTGATGCCGGAGAGTTGATTGAACATGCCGATAGTCACAGCCAGAAAAATCGGCAGGCGGTACCTTCGGCGGAAGAGCGGCTCAGAGCGCTGGGTGCGTTCCAGGTGAATCGAGTCGACAATTTCCTTCAGTTCCGCATCGCTGTCGGGCGTGCCCATCATCTCCAGCACCTGTCTGGCTTCATCGATCCGGTTCTGTGTCACCAGCCAGCGGGAGCTGCGCGGGATGCCGAAGAGGAAGACCAGAAAGAGAAAAGCGGGGACAGCAGCTACGCCGAACTGCCAGCGCCAGGCCGGGCCACCGTCGATCAGACTGGCGACCACATAGTTGGAGGCGTAGGCCAGCAGGATGCCGGCAACGATGTTGATCTGGAAGAGGCCCACCAGCCGTCCGCGCAGCCGAGCCGGCGCCAGTTCGGCCAGGTACACCGGGCCGAGCACCGACGATCCACCGATGCCCAGGCCGCCTATCAGGCGAAACGCCAGAAGCGCCGGCCAGCTCCAGGTCAGCGCGCAACCGAGGGCTGAGACCAGGTACAGAAGCGCCATGATGCGCAGGGCTTCCCGTCCACCGATCTTCTGGCCCAGTGGGCCAGCCCCAATCGCGCCTGCCACAGTGCCCCACAAAGCGATCGAAACAGTGAGTCCGAGTGCCGCAGAGCTGAGATGAAACACCTGCGTGAGCTGGTTCGTGGTGCCGGCGATCACGGCCGTGTCAAAACCGAAGAGGAGCCCGCCCAGTGCGCCGACAACGGTGCTGCGCAGCAAATGGCCGTTTAGTCGCATAGGAAACGGCCAGCATACCACGCGCGCCGGGCCATCAGTGGATGAGAGTCCTGGCGTCGGGAATCAGCCCTGAAGAAACGGAGCTACGCCGCGGGACGGGAGCCCGTTGCAACCGGCAGGGAATCAGTTTCAGAGGCGGGTGGCAAACGTCCTGCCTCGGATTTCCGCATATTTCTCAGCCGCAGAAGCAACTGGAGAGGATGCAGCGGCTTATCCAGCAGCTCGAAATCATAGCCGCGGCGGCGGGCGTCGCAGAGAAGATCCAGAGCGCCCGCTTGTCCTGAGAAAAGAATGATGCACCCCTCATGTCCAGCCCGTCGCAACGCGATCGCCAGTTCAACGCCGGTCATCCCGGGCATCATGACATCTGTGATCAGCACATCCGGCGGATGCTCCATCGACCGCACCAGCACCTGGTCGGGGTTGTGAAACGCCTGCGCATGGAATCCTTCTTTGCACAGGATGGCGGCCAGGGTCTGGGCGATGATCCATTCATCGTCCACGATGTAGACGCGGCTGATCGCGGATTCGGGAGAGGACGAAGGCAGCACGGCAAGGCTCCCTGAGTGAAGCGAATCAAAAGGCGGGGAAGAAGAGCGAACTCTGCCGGATTGGTGTTTTCCTGGTTTTTCCGGCGTAACTGGGATGCCTCCAGTCTGAATTGAGTTGCACCCTGCGGCCCGGAATGAGGCGGGATGGAATGGTCATTTGTAGCGCCTGGCCCGTCGCTGTCCACGGGCATCCAATGCCGTTGACGCTGTGCTTCCTTCGCTGGATGCGAGGGAGAATTCGGTGACCCTGGTGCCGGTATCCCCCGGCAAAAGGATTGACGTGGAACGGCCGGACTGATACGGTTCAGGGAAAAGCGGATAATCCTGTTTCCGATTGCTGAACGCCTTCACGAGGAGTGTTCCGGATCGATTCCGGACAAGGCATTGCGCAGACGTTATTACATCATCTTTGTGGCTCGGGAGAAGGACGGTCCTGTCCGCAAGATCCCGATCCCTCTGTATTACGCCGGCGTGTTTGTCGCCGCCGCCGTGGTCGGCGCATTCACCATCACCGGGATGGCGGGATCCTACACTCGCATGTTGCTCAAGACCGCAAGTTTTAATCAGGTGCGGTCGCAGCAGGCGGCTCTGCGCCGCGACTACAGCCGCCTCCAGATTCTGGCTCATGAAAAGGATGTCCAGGCAGCGTCGCTCGGTTCCCTCGCCAGCGAAGTCAGCGCTCTTTACGGTTTGCGTCGAAGCCGGCTGAGTAAAACAATCTCGCCCGCCGCGGCGGAAGAAGCCGCGGATTCCGACAACGCCGATGCCTTCAGCCCGGGAGCTTACATGCAGTCTCTGGACCAGTTTGCGCTGCTGCGCAGCAACGCTCTCTCGGGCCGCATCTACAAATTCGATCCTGCCATGGCGCCGGCGGTCAATGCCAGCTGGATGGATATTGCCGGAGCGCCCGAATTGTGGCCCATCACGGGCCGTATTACCAGCTCCTTCGGTGAGCGCGAGGACCCATTCAACGGCGAGGGGGCATTTCATACCGGAGTGGACATTGCCGGCACGTTTGGCGAGTCCGTCCACGCGGCGGCGAATGGCGTGGTGGCCAGCGCCGGCTGGGAAGACGGCTATGGGCGCGTGATTATGCTGGACCACGACAACGGAATCCAGACTCTCTACGCTCACCTTTCCGGGTTTGCCGTGACGGTGGGGCAGCAGGTTCGCTGCGGTCAGGTGATTGGCTACGTGGGCATGACCGGCCGCGCGACCGGTCCCCACCTGCACTATGAAGTGCGCATTCACAATAGCCCCGTGAATCCTCACAAGTATCTGCGCGAGACACTGGCGCAGCTCGCGAACTCGCGCTCTTCATCCGACCCGGTTTCCGGCATGATCGGAAACTAAATCCTCGCCAGCTCTGAAAACGTGGCTCCTGGCTGCTTGTGCCGGTGTCAGTCCGCGGCCGGGAGCCGGCTCCGGTATGTTGCGAAACTCCTGGAGCGCAGGCTGGAAGCGCCAGGCTGCGTCGGCTACTTTTTCCCGAATTCCCAATCCGTGGCCGGAGCAATGGTCGTAACCACTTGCCGCCGCTCCCGCCAGGCGCCGTACAGATAATCGTGGTTCATCCGGGCGATGACCTCGAGCGGAATCTCCTTGGGACAGACGCCGGTGCATTCCCCGATGTTCGTGCAGCTGCCGAATCCCTCCGCGTGCATCTGCGCCACCATGCGCACCGCGCGGCGATCCCGTTCCGGCTGGCCCTGAGGCAGGATTCCGAGGTGGGCGATCTTTGCGCCCGTAAACAGCGCCGCCGACCCGTTGGGACACGCGGCTACGCACGCGCCGCACCCGATGCACGCGGCCGCGTCCATCGCCCGGTCCGCTTCTTCCTTGCCTACGGGAATCGCGTTGCCGTCCGGCGCATTGCCGGTGGAAACAGAGACGTAGCCGCCCGCCTGGATGATGCGGTCGAAGGCACGGCGATCGACGACCAGGTCCTTCACAAACGGGAACGAACGTGAGCGCCATGGCTCCAGCACCAGTTCCTCGCCGTCTTTGAAATGCCGCATGGTGAGCTGGCAAACCGTGGTGGCCGGCAGCGGGCCATGCGCAACGCCGCTGATCATAAACCCGCACGAACCGCAGATGCCCTCCCGGCAGTCGTGCTCGAAAGCAACCGGCTCCTCGCCGCGTTCGGCTAGGCTCTCATTCAGCACGTCCAGGCACTCCAGCATCGACATTTCCGGATTCACATTGTCCATGGGGTACCGGACAAACTTTCCTTTGGCCCCGGGATCCTTCTGCCGCCAGATCGTCAACGTCAGTTTCATTTACTTGTAGCTCCTCTGGCTGGGGTGGACGTAGTGAAATTCCAGCGGCTCCCTGCTCAGCTCAGGCGGATTCCCTGGCCCGGTATAGCCCCATGCCGCCACATAGCTGAAATGTTCGTCGTCGCGTTGCGCCTCGCCATCCGGGGTCTGATATTCTTCGCGGAAGTGGCCACCGCACGATTCGTTTCGCTCCAGCGCGTCCATGCACATCAGCTCGCCGAGCTCCAGAAAGTCCGCCACGCGCCCGGCTTTCTCCAGGCTCTGGTTCAGGTCGTTGCTCGATCCCGGCACGTTCACGTTCTGCCAGAACTCCTCGCGCAGCGCGCGAATCCTGCCGATGGCGTCCTTCAGCCCCGGGGCTGTGCGCGACATGCCGCAGTCGTCCCACACAATCTTGCCCAGCTCGCGGTGGAATGAGTCGACCGTACGCCTGCCAGGAATTGCCAGTAGTCTTTCCACTCCCTGCTGTACCGAAGTCAGCACCGCCTGCGCTTCTGCGCCGGTTTCGCTCACCTTTCCCAGTTTCGTTGAGGCCAGGTAGTTCCCGACTGTGTAGGGAATGACGAAATACCCGTCCGAAAGCCCCTGCATCAGCGCGCTGGCGCCCAGGCGATTCGCCCCGTGATCGGAGAAGTTCGCCTCGCCCAGAACAAACAGCCCCGGAATCGTGCTCTGCAGCTGATAATCCACCCAGAGGCCGCCCATCGTGTAGTGGATGGCGGGATAAATGCGCATCGGAACCTTGTACGGGTTCTCGTCCGTGATGCGCTGATACATATCGAACAGGTTCCCATAGCGTTCGCGGATGGTCTCCTCGCCCAGCCGCTGCATGGCCTCGGAGAAATCGAGGTAGACGCCCAGGCCGGTCTCACCCACGCCGCGGCCTTCATCGCAGACAGCTTTGGCATTGCGGGAGGCGACATCGCGCGGCACCAGATTGCCAAAGCTCGGATACCGCCGCTCGAGATAATAATCGCGCTCTCCTTCAGGAATCTGGTTCGGCGGACGCTTGTCGCCCTTCTGTTTCGGAACCCAGATACGCCCGTCGTTGCGCAGCGATTCGCTCATCAGGGTCAGCTTCGACTGGTAGTCGCCGGAAACGGGAATGCATGTCGGGTGGATCTGCGTGAAGCAGGGATTCGCGAACAAGGCGCCCCGTTTGTACGCCCGCCAGATCGCCGTGGCGTTCGATCCCTTGGCGTTGGTCGAGAGGTAGTAGACGTTCCCGTATCCGCCGGTCGCCAGAATCACCGCGTCGGCGATGTGGACGCTCAGCTTGCCAGTGACCAGGTTGCGCACCACAATGCCGCGGGCCTTTCCGTCCACCACGATCAGGTCCAGCATTTCGCTGCGCGGAAACATCGTCACCTGGCCGGCGTCCACCTGGCGCTCCAGTGCCTGGTACGCGCCCAGCAGGAGCTGCTGTCCGGTCTGTCCGCGCGCGTAGAATGTGCGGGAAACCTGCGCTCCGCCGAAAGAACGATTTTCCAGTGAGCCGCCGTACTCGCGGGCAAACGGAACACCCTGTGCTACGCACTGGTCGATGATGTTCACGCTGTTCTGCGCCAGCCGGTAAACGTTGGCTTCACGGGCGCGGAAATCGCCGCCCTTCACCGTGTCGTAAAAGAGCCGATAAATGCTGTCGCCGTCGTTCGGGTAGTTTTTGGCCGCGTTGATGCCGCCCTGCGCGGCAATCGAGTGCGCCCGTCGCGGCGAATCCTGAAAGCAGAAGCACCTGACGTTGTAGCCCAGCTCGCCCAGGGTGGCCGCGGCCGAGCCGCCCGCCAGGCCGGTTCCCACCACGATCAGGTTGTGTCGCCGCTTGTTCGCCGGGTTCACCAGCTTCATCTCGAAACGAGCTTTGTCCCAGGCCTGCTCAATCGGTCCCGAAGGGATTCCTGCATCGAGTTTCATCTATCGCACCCAGCCCGCCAAAACACTCACCGGAATCGAAATGTATCCCGCGGTAATGAGAATCGCGATCCACAGAGCCGCCTGCTTCAGCACCGGTGTGTGCCGCGGATGGTTCAGTCCCAGCGACTGAAACATGCTCCACAATCCGTGCCTTAGGTGCATGCCCAGCAGGATCAGCGCGAAGATGTACCACGCTGAAACCCACCACACGCTGAACCCCGCCACTACGTTGTGGTACACATCACCGGGAATGAAACGCGACTCAGGATGGATCGTGCCCGACGTGAACTCCAGCAGGTGGAAGATCACGAACGCCAGAACGATCGGCCCGCTCCAGTACATCGTCCGGTCCGCGTAGGAGGAGGCAACGGACTTCTTCACCTGATAGCCGATGGGTCGTGCGTCGCGATTCCGCCGCCAGAGCACAAAGGTGGCCCAGATGTGCAGCACCACGCACAGGATCAGAATGCCGCGGACAATCCACAGGAGCTCGCCCAGGTTGTGCAGGAAGCGTCCATAGGCATTCAGGCGCACCGGGCCATCGAAGACCTGCAGATTGCCGAGCAAATGGCCGATGACGAACAGGAACAGGATGAATCCCGTCACTGCCATGACGGCTTTCCTGCCATTCGTGGACCCCCAGAACCCCGGGGCCCGGTTTTCGCGCGGACTCGCGACCGCAGTGCTCATCGCTTGCATCCAACTCTCTTGAATTCGGTCACAATTCCTTCTCTGGTATTGACGCCCGGCCAGGCCGTCCGGATTCTGATCTTCTGCCTGTGCGGGCGTACTCCTGCCTGACGGCATGGAAGTGCGCTTCAGGCGAATCTTTATTATTCGTGGCCGGAAGAAGCAGCGTCAACCCTGGTGGCCACGGCCCAGCCACCGAAGTACTCATCGGTGCAGTCGCCAGGTAATCCGCGCGATCTGCAGCTCTTCCTCGCTTTCCATCACGCAAACTTTGGCGCAACCGGCAGGATCGCCGCAGGTCACGCCCAGAAAATCCAGTCCGCGGCAAATCCGGTCGCGCATCGAGGCGCTGTGCTCGCCGATGCCCCCGGTGAAGACCAGCAGATCGAGGCCGCCCAGCTCGGCCGCGTAGGCGCCGATGAACTTCCGCGCCGCGAAGGCGAAGCTTTCAGTCGCTAGTTTCGCCCGCACATTGCCGTCTGCCGCAGCTTTTTCAAGCAGGCGCATGTCCGACTCGCCTCCGGAAAGCGCGGCCAGGCCCGATTCGCGGTTCAGCAGATTCTCCACCTGATCCGCGGAGAGATGCTCCGTGCGCAGCAGGAACAGCAGGATGCCGGGATCGAGATCGCCGCTGCGCGTGGCCATCGGGATGCCTCCTGTCGGTGTCATGCCCATGCTGGTATCGATGGATCGCCCGCGGTGCAGCGCGACCAGACTGGCGCCGGAACCGAGATGCGCGCAGACCACGCGTTCGGGCAGCGCATCACCGAGTCGCTCCACAATCGACTCATACGAAAGCCCGTGAAAGCCGAAGCGCTCCACGCCCATGTTGTACAAATGTTCGGGCAGCGCAAAACGCCGCGAAGTCTCAGGCATAGTGCGATGGAACGCTGTGTCGAAGCAGGCATACTGCGCCACGCCTGGCAGCAGCCGCGCCGTCTCCTCGATCAGCTTCACAGCCGGAGGAATGTGCAGCGGGGCAAAGTGCACCGCCTCCCGCAGTGTCTTCACCAGTCCCGGGGTGATCGCCTGATGCTCGCGCAAGTGTGGTCCGCCATGGACAATTCGATTCCCAACCGCGGCAGGGTGCGCACCGGCGAACTTCGCCACTGCATCCAGGATTTGCTTCAGCGCTTCGCCCTGTGAATGCAGCGCGTACGCCTTGTCCAGCAGCGGCTGTCCCTCCGCGGATTTCACCTGCAGCCGGCCGTCAGGATGGCCGATGCCATCCGCGCCGCCCTTCATCACCAGTGGAGGATCAACGTCGTCGGAGGGCCGCCGGTAGAGCCCGAACTTCAGCGATGACGATCCGCTGTTAATCGCCAGCACCAGATCTTCGTCCGGATTCACAGCGGCCATGTCCACTCCCGGATCTCCGGCTTGTCGATGCCCCAGGTGTGCGCATAGTTCAGGCTCTCGGTAATCTGATCGCGCAGCCAGTCCTGTGCATGCGCGCCGATGTCGCGCAGGCGCGGAACGCGATCGATGATGTCCAGCGCCAGGTTGTAACGGCTCACATTGTTCAGGATCGCCAGCTCCAGTGGCGTGTTGATATTGCCCTGTTCCTTGTAGCCGCGGACGTGAATGTTGTCGTGATTGTGCCGGCGATAGGTCAGCCGGTGAATCAGCAGCGGATAGCCGTGGAAGTTGAAGATTACCGGCCTATCACCGGTAAACAGAGAATCGAATTCTGCGTCCGAGAGCCCGTGCGGATGTTCCGACTCCGGCTGCAGGCGAAACAGATCGACGACGTTCACAAAGCGCAGCTTCAGGTCAGGGAAGTGCTGGCGCAGGATGGCCGCCGCGGCCAGGGCTTCCATGGTGGCGATGTCCCCGGCGCAGGCCAGCACCGCGTCGGGCTCCACGCCATCGTCCGTGCTGGCGAAATCCCAGATGCCCGCTCCTTTGGTGCAATGTTTGATCGCCGCGTCCATATCCAGGTATTGCAGGTGCGGCTGCTTGTCCGCCACAATCACGTTGACATAATCGACGGAACGCAGGCAGTGGTCGGCGACGCTCAGCAGGCAATTGGCGTCAGGAGGCAGATAGATGCGCACCACTTCGGCGCTCTTGTTGGCGACCACGTCTAGGAATCCTGGATCCTGATGCGAGAAACCGTTGTGATCCTGCCGCCAGACGACTGACGTGATCAGCAAATTCAGCGAAGAAACCGCAGCGCGCCATCGGAGTTCCGTCTTGGACTTCTCCAGCCATTTGGCATGCTGATTGAACATTGAGTCGATCACGTGCACGAAAGCCTCATAGCTGGCAAAGAAGCCGTGTCGGCCGGTGAGGAGATAGCCTTCCAGCCAGCCCTCCAGCGTGTGCTCGCTCAGCATCTCCATCACGCGGCCGTCCGGAGCGATTTGCGTGCCGTCCGCGTCTTCCGGCCGAATCTCTTCCATCCAGGTTTTCGGACTCGCCTCGTAGATCGCCTGTAAACGATTCGAAGCCGTCTCATCCGGCCCGAAGACACGGAAGTTTGTCATGTTGTTCCGCATCACGTCACGCAAAAAGTGCGCCAAAATTTCCGCCGAGCCCACATATTCGCTCGCCGGCCTCTCCACCTTCACGGCGTAGTCTCGAAAATCCGGCATGTGAAGCGGCTGCCGGAGCTTGCCGCCATTGGCGTGCGGATTGGCCGACATTCTGCGGTCGCCTTTGGGAGCCAGCGTGCGCAACTCGGCGACAGGAGTACCGTTTTCATCGAACAGCTCCTCCGGCCGATAGCTGCGCAGCCAGTCTTCCAGCAGCTTCAGGTGCTTCGGATTCTCCGCGACTTCGAGAATCGGTACCTGATGAGCACGCCAGAAGCCTTCCACGCGATGACCATCGACCTCTTTCGGCCCGGTCCAGCCTTTGGGCGAACGCAGCACGATCATGGGCCAGCGCGGCCATCCGGAATTGCCGCCCACGAGCTTGCCGTGCTCGCGTGCGTCACGCTGGATCCCGCGAATCTGGTCAATGCATTCTTCCAGCGTGGCCGCCATCGTCTGGTGCATCATCTCCGGATCGTCGCCCTTGACGAAATGCGGCGTCCATCCGTAGCCGCGGAACAGCGAATCCAGCTCTTCGTGCGGGATGCGTGCAAGGATCGTCGGGTTCGCGATTTTGTAGCCGTTCAGGTGCAGAATGGGCAGCACCGCGCCGTCGCGTGCGGGATTCAGAAACTTGTTACTGTGCCACGAGGTCGCCATCGGGCCGGTTTCCGCTTCGCCGTCGCCCACGACGCAGTTGACGATTAAATCAGGGTTGTCGAATGCCGCGCCGAATGCATGCGACAGACTGTATCCCAGTTCGCCGCCCTCATGAATGGAGCCGGGCATTTCCGGCGTGCAGTGACTGCCGATGCCGCCAGGAAAGGAAAATTGCCGAAAGAAGCGCGTCAGGCCCTCGAGGTCCTGACTCTTGTCGGGATAAATTTCGGAATACGTGCCTTCCATCCAGGCGTTCGACAGCGTGGCGGGCGCACCGTGTCCGGGCCCGGAGATGTAAATCATATTCAGGTCGTACTTCCGGATCAGCCGGTTCAGATGCACCCAGATGAAGGTCTGTCCCGGATCGGAGCCCCAGTGGCCCAGCAGCCGCTTCTTAATGTGCTCGGGTTGCAGCGGTTCTCGCAGGAGAGGATTGTCGTACAGATAAATCATTCCGGCGCAGAGGTAATTGCAGACCCGCCAATACGCATCGATCTGGCGAAGTTCTTCCGCCGACAGAACTTTTTCGGGAGCGGATACGGAAGCGCTCACAGCAGCCTCCTTTCCGAAGATGTCTCTCTTTCCACGGTAGGACTCGCGCCACGCAAAGTCCAGGCGCGTCCGTTGACGATGTTGGGATCCGGTGAATCGCTACTGCTTCAGGCACAGGAGGGCGCCGGCTCGATCCCGGCAATCTCCAACTCAAGACCGCCAAAATCCGGATGATCGTTGTGCCGCACCCGGTAGGCGAGGTGAACGACAGAGTCGGGACCGATTTGCAGATCGCGAATGCGAGCGGCGAGGTTCCAGCCAACGGCGGAAAACGTCTGTCCCTGGGTCACGCGCAGCCGCACATGTTTTTCCTTCATAAACTGTAGCGGTGCCGTGACACGAACATTGCGCGCCACGAAGACGGGTTCTTCGTTTTCCATACCAAACGGCTCCAGTCGGCGCAGCCAGTCGAAGAGTGCCGGCGTGACTTCGTCCAGCGGCAGTTCGGCATGACATCCCAGAGGATTGCCGAGGTCCTCGTCGCGCAGATGCGCGGCCGCCCAGGCAGCGAGCCGCTGGCGCAGCTCCGGCACGCGCTCCGAGGGCAGGGAAAAGCCGACTGCGTGCGCGTGGCCGCCGAAACGAGTGAACAGCTCATGACAGCTCTCGATGGCTTCCAGAAGATTGAAGGCCGCGATGGACCGGCCCGAACCATAGGCTTCACCGTTTTCGCGAGTCACCACAACAGCAGGCTTGCCGGTTTGGCTGACGATGCGCGAGGCGAGAATGCCGATGACCCCGCGGTGCCAGCCATCCCCGTCCATCACAATGCAGCGAGCATCGCGGAAGCATGGCTCGTCGAGGCGAGCGGCGATTTCGCCCAGCATTGCGGCCTCAGCGGCGCGACGATCCTGATTCAGCCGTTCAAGCTTCGCAGCCAACTCGCGGGCACGCGCATCGTCGCGTGTCGTGAAGAGCTCGATGACCTCGCTGGCGATATCCATTCGTCCGGCAGCATTGATGCGCGGCGCCAGACGAAACGCGACATCGACCGGATTGAGGGGACGGCGCGCCGGATCGATCTGTGCCTCCCGCATCAACGCACGCAGGCCGAGGCCGACGGGGCGGCGCAGCTCTGCTAACCCCAGCGCCACGAAGATCCGGTTTTCGCCCAGCAATGGGACGGCGTCTGCGATGGTGGCGATGGCCAGCATCTTCAGAAACGATGGCAGGATCTTCGTCCGGGCCCGGTCGCGGTCCCACGCCTCCAGCAGTGCCTGCGAAAGCTTGAATGCGACGCCGGCGCCGCAAAGATGGCGACAACCGTATTCGCAGCCGGGCTGATTCGGGTTCAGCACGGCCAGGGCACGCGGCGTGCCCAGTTCCGGCTCGGGCAGGTGATGATCGGTGACGATCAGGTCCAGCCCCAGTTCGGCAGCTGCGTCCGCAGCAGCAAAGGCGCGGATCCCGGTATCGACGCTGACGACGAGGCGAACGCCCTCACGAGCGGCGATCTCCAGAATCTCTCGCTGCATGCCATAGCCCTCACGCAGCCGGTGGGGGATATGGAAGCGGACCGTGCCGCCCAGGCGCTCAATCGCCGTCTTCAGCAGCACGGTGGCCGAGGTGCCATCTACGTCGTAGTCGCCGTAAATGAGGATCGGCTCCCGCTCAGCGACGGCGCGCTGGATGCGCTCCACCGCGCGATCCATGCCGCGCATCGAGAAGGGGTCGAGGAGATCCTCGACGCGAGGATACAGGAAGCGTTGCGCCTCCTCGCTGGTGCGGACACCGCGAGCCACCAGCAACTCGGCCACCACCGGCGGAAGCTGCGTTTCCCCAATGAGAGCAGCTGCCAAAGCCGAATCTTCAGGGGACGGTGCAGCCAGGGTCCAGCGAGGCGGGAGTACGGGAACCAAAGCCGCGATCACGGCTCCTCGTCTTCGTCCTCGTCTTCAAAAACCACGCCACCCACATCGTCCATGGAGTCGAGAAGCTGCTGATAGTGCTCGTACCACTCCGTGGAGAGTTCATGGAGAAACATGATGCCCTGATGAGCAAAGCCAAGCTGGATATGGCCGATCTTGCCGATGTGGTTCACCAGGGACTGCGCCTCGTCCAGCTCGGAGGAGCCCGATTCCATGTCCAGAGAGTAGCTCTGGTCCTGCACTTCCTCGATGAGGATCTCCACGTCTTCCTTTTCGAGAACGGCTTCGCTCATGGTGACAAATGGCGCCCCAGCGGCCTTGGCTGTTTCCACGAAATCCTTCCAGCTGTCCGGATTCTCCTCATCTTCCCAGACGATTGAGGGCACGTCTTCGCCAGCATGGCCGGGAATGCGCTTCATGCCATGGCCTTCGATGAAGGCGATCATGTCGTCCCGGGTGGAGGCGAGATTATCCGAATGCATAGAAAGGGAGTTCATGACGTAACAGCCAGTGTATCCGATGCGAACCGCAGGCATGGAGAGGGTATATCCCGCTCCTGATCCCAGGTGCGACTGGAAATGCGGTTATTGTCCCAGCGGCGGAACGCAATCCGGAAATAAGAAGAGGCGATCACTCCAGCGCGCTGGCGCGGAAACCGGAGGCGGGGCTCCGGCTGCACCCATCAGGACGAGAGAACGCTGGGCAAACGGCGAGCACGCGAGGAGCGCCATGCAGGCCAGCGCGAGTCCGAAATTGATGTGGTGAAGGAGCAGAAAGGGCGAGAGCGCCCACAGTTCGTCGAAAGGGACCAGAAAACGCCAGAGGCGAAGGAATTTTCCGCGGAAGCCAGGTGCATGCAGCAATGCCGCCGTGAGAACAAAGGCACGCACGGGAAAATGCTGAACGCGCTGGGAAATCCTTACGTGCGAGTACTGGGGCACCGGATTTTGCTGTTCGATCTGGGCGGTGCGATCGCTGCGGGCATCATGCTCGCCATGGCGGCCGCGGTTGGAATCCGCCACACCGCTGAACTTTACCGGCAGGAACCGCTGCCATGAACGTGTTTGCGCGCTGGTGCCTGTGAGTAATCCGGCGTTTCTGAATCGAAGGTCAGGAGATTGGGGCTTGTTGCCAATAGCATCGCCATCCTGCTGTGTTCGTTGGCGAACTTTGGTTTTGGACATACCTGGGGTCTTCGCTGTGCGGGATTGAGAAGAAAATCAGCCACTTGCGTGAAGTTTGCGGAAGCATATGCAAATCCTCGGGCAATATCCGCAGATAAATCCCATGTAACATGCTCCGACGGCGAAGTTAAGGCTTGCTTTTCCCATAGCCTGTGATTTAGTTAAAAGGACTACACGGACCCTGCAACGCTAGCCAACGCCCATGCAGAACCTGATCTCCGATCTTAAGCTGGTTCTCCGCCAACTGGCAAAATCGCCTGGATTTGCGGCCACCGCGGTCCTGATGCTGGCTTTTGGGATCGGGGCGACGACGGCGATCTTCTCTGTCGTGGACGGGATCCTGCTGCGGCCGCTGCCGTTCCCCGATCCGGGCCGGCTGGTAACGCTGGGCGATCAGATTGGCGGAACAGGCTGGGCATCGAGCGGTCCGGGGCGGGTCAGCGCCACAGAAGCGGTGACCTATACGCACGACACCCACTCTTTTGCGAGCCTTGGCGCATTTCGGCACGAGGAACTGGAGCTTTCCGGCGCTGGCCAGCCAGCGCAGGTTCACGCCACGCGAATGACGCCCGGGATGTTTACCGTGTTGGGAGTGCACCCGCTGATCGGTCGTCTTTTCACGCAGCAGGAAGATATTCAGAAGGTCCAGGTGGCGGTGCTGAGTTATGCCACGTGGAAGAACCGATTCAATGGCGACCGCGAGATTCTGGGCAGGAAAATTCTGCTGAATCGAGAGCCCTACGTGGTGATCGGCGTGATGCCGAGGAATTTCGAGTTCCCCATCGCCGAGGGAACGCTGGCCCGCTGCGAGCTTTGGGTTCCCATGAGTTACACCGCCGAGGAACTGAATCCGGAAGAGGGAGCGAACTTCAACTGGGAGATGGTCGGCCGACTGAAGTCCGGCGTGACCGTGGCTGCGGCGCAGAATGACGCCGAACAAACAGCGCAGGAGATTATGCGCGAGCTGCCCCCGGACCTGGCCATCTTCCATATCCAGGCGATGGTGCACCCGTTGGGAAAAATCACCGTGGAGCAGGCGAAGCCTTTGCTGCGGCTGCTGTTTCTGGCCGTCGCAGTCGTGCTGCTGATTGCCTGCGTGAACCTGGCGGGGCTGCTGCTGGTGCGGGCTATCCAGCGCCAGCGGGAAATTGCGATGCGTCTCGCGCTGGGTGCGCCGGCAGCGACGCTCCTGCGGCAGGCGCTGCTGGAGAGCCTGACGTTGAGCGTGAGCGGAGGCGTGCTGGGCATCGGACTGGCCGCGCTGGCTGTCCATCTGGGGAGAAACTGGATACCGGCCACCCTGCCGCGCATCGATGATATCCGGCTGAACCTGACGGTGGCCGCCTTTGCGCTGGCGCTGGCCCTGCTGACCGGGCTGCTTTGTGGGTTGGCGCCGGCGTTTGCGGCGCTGCGCACCAGCGTGAACGCGACTCTGAAGGAGGGCGGTCGCAGCGGCTCGGCGGGCGGCAATCATGGCTGGCTGCGCTCGACCCTGGTAGTGGCTGAGGTAGCCATCGCGCTGATGCTGCTGACAGCCTCGGGGCTGCTGCTGCAGAGCTTCGCCCGGATGAGCGAAGTAGACCTGGGATTCAGCCCCGATCATGTGATTACCGCAGCGTACTCGCTGCCGCATGAGCAATATGGCACCCAGGAAAAGGTGGATGCCTTCAACCGCGAATTGCTGGAGCGGCTCGAACGGCTGCCGGGAACGGAAGCCGCGGCCCTGAGCAACTCGCAACTGGGCGCGGATTATTACTACCGCGTGGCGGTGACTGTCGAGGGCGACCACAGGAGGCACAGCTCATCAGCCGGCAATTTCGACGTGGATGGCAGGTTCTTTCAGGCCGCCGGGATTCCGCTGCTGCGGGGTCGGCGGTTCACGAAAGCCGACAACGCGAACGCTCCTCTGGTGGCGATCGTCAATCATGAATTTGCTGAGCGCTACTGGCCGGATCAGGATCCACTAGGCAAGCGGATCCGGCTGGGCACGCCGCAAATGAACACTCCGTGGCTGACTGTAGTCGGCGAAGTGGCGGACGCCAAACTGGGTTCGCCGGATCAGGACGCGGGCGCCCAATACTATCTGCCGTTGGCGCAGCAGGAGAAGGACGCGGGCTCCTTCGCAACTCCGGACGACATCAACGGGAACTCGGGGTTCATCCTGGTACGTTCGGCTTTGCCTCCGGAGCAGATGGAAAGCACGCTGCGCACGGTCGTGCGCTCCGTCGACCCGCAACTGCCTCTGCCGAAACTGCAGACACTGGAGCAGGTGGTCTCGCACAGCGAGGAATCGCGGCGCTTCAACACCGTGCTTGTGTCGAGCTTTGCGCTGGCCGCACTGTTGCTGGCGGTGCTCGGCATTTACAGCGTGATCGCATTCTCCACGGCGGCGCGCGTGCAGGAGATGGCGATCCGCATGGCGTTGGGCGCGGAGCGCTCCCACATTGTGAGCCTCGTGCTGCGGTCCGGGCTGGTGCTGGCGGGCATCGGCTGCGTGCTGGGACTGGCGGGAGCGGCGATAACCTCGGGCCTGCTGCGTTCCTTCCTCTTTCACGTCAGCCGCTTCGATCCGCTCACAATGCTGGCTGCGGCGCTGGCCGTCCTGCTGTTGTCCATGGCCGCATCGGCGCTGCCTGCGCGGCGAGCGGCTTCCGTCGATCCAATGAAGACGCTGCGCGGCGAGTAATCAGCCGGCTCACTGTGCCGAGGCGATTGTGGTGGTATGGGGCAGAGCTTCCAGACCAGAAAGCACAATGCCGCGGGTGAGGATCTCCGGCAGCACCTGCGGCGGTGCGGAAGGATCTGCCGGATAGATGGCGTAAGTGGGGACGCCGCTCCGGCCCAGCGCGGCGAGCGCCTGGGTGATGACGGGATTCTGATCGGTCCAGTCGGCGCGCAGCAGAGCGACTCCGCTGGACTGGAACTTCTGCTCCACTTCGGGGCTGTCGAGGATGAGGCGCTCGTTCACCTGGCAGCTCAGGCACCAGCTTGCCGTGAAATCGACGAAGACCGCTCGCCCCTCGGCGCGTTCCCGCGCCAGCAGGGCCGGACTGAAGGGCTGCCAGACACTGGGCGCGCCGGCATTCGAGCGGCCGATCACTGTCACGGCGCCGGCGTTCCTCGTGTCGAATTGTTGTACTGCCCATATCGGCACGCCCACGGCGGCAATCAGGACCAACACAGCCACAATGGACGGTATGCGTTGGCCCGGCCAGTGGCCCAGGAACCATCCCGCGATGGCCAGCAACAGGAATGCCGCAAGCAGGAAACCGAGTGCTGTAATTCCGGCCACCTGTCCGAAGACCCAGACCAGCCAGATGGCGGTGGCAAAAATGGGAATGGAAATGGCCTGCTTGACGGTCTCCATCCAGCGTCCCGGCTTTGGCAGCAGACGCGCCCAGCCGGGAAAGTACGCGAGCAGGAGAAACGGCGCAGCGAGACCTAGGGCGAGCGCAGTGAAAACGGCGAAACTCACGGCGGCCGAATGTGCCAGCGCGTAGCCAATGGCCGCGCCCATGAAGGGCGCCGTACATGGCGTGGCGACCACCATGGCCAGCACGCCGGTGAAAAAGCTGCCCGCAAAACCCTGCTTCTGCGCGAACGAGCCGCCGGCGCTGGTCAGCGAGAGCCCAATCTCAAACTGCCCCGCAAGCGCGAGGCCAAGGAAGAAGAACAGCAGCGCGATCATCGCCAGGAAGATTGGAGACTGGAACTGAAATCCCCAGCCAAGCTGTCGGCCGGCGGCGCGCAAACTGACGAGAATGGCCACGACCATCCAGAACGACACGACAATCCCCAGCGTATAAATCCAGCCATGCACACGGAGATGCCGGCGCTCCTGCTGCGACGACTGCACCAGCGCCAGCCCTTTGATAAACAGCACCGGGAAAACGCAGGGCATCAGGTTGAGGATCATGCCGCCAAGAAAGGCAAAACCGAGGATTCCCGCAAGATGGCCGAAGGAGCCGCCGATCCCAATGCTCTGCGGCAAAGAGCCGGGCGTGGCATGGATGAGGTATGCCGCGCCTCCCGGCAGCTCGAGTAGCCCGTTGAGTTGCCGGGGTGGCGATTGCAGGCTTTGGTCCCTGATCAGCGTGAGCTGGACGCCGCGAGCCAATGGCTTAGCCGGCTGCGGCGCGGCGTTGGCGATCACAGACTCGTCGAGAGGGAAAAACTGGGCGGTTAATTCTCGGAAACCAGTCTGCACATCGAGGACAAAGCCCTGCGGCGTCGAGCGGAAACGAGCCGAGTCGCCGGAGGGCAGCGGCTTCGGCAGTTGGTTTTCAAAGTGGGCAATGAGAGCCTGTGCCGCAGGGTCGGCAACGGAAACGGCGGGAGCGGCGCCGAGGACGGTACGGTTGACCGAGAGATCGCCCTTCTCGGGAATGCAGACTTCACGGCAGATGAGCCAGGTCAGGTGTGCGGCGATTCGCGCCTCGGACGCGGAGGGATGGAAATTGGCGGCGACCCGCATGGGCACAGGAAAGACGACCTGGTTTTCGTAACCGAAATCCATGAGCGGACCGAGCGGCAGGCGCTGCGGCGGCGGAAACTCCATGGAGTCGGCTGTCATGCCGGCAGGAAGTGTCCATTGCGCCGCCGGGGGTTCGCCGGAGTCGCCGGCATTGATCCAGTAGACGTGCCAGCCGGATTCCATCTGGAACTCGAGACCGGCGGCGAACGTTTCGCCGGGATATAACTGCCGGGGCGGGATCAGCAGCGTGACGCTGACGTGCTTTGCGGTGAGCGTGGGATGCGCAGCAGCAGGGCGCGGAGCCGGCACTGCCGCGGCGTGAGCAGCAGCGGCGAACAGCAGCAGCGCGCCGGGCAGCGAAAGAGCGGGGCGAAGACGCATAACGAAAGGCCGTCTCTTATTGTAGGCCGCAGGCACAAGCCGACAGCTCCACGGCCCGAAAGTGGGCGCCGCGGAGAGAAATCCGCAGGCGTTTATAGGACAATGAAGGGTACGCACGATCAGAGAGGTTGTTCCGTGAGCGCCACTTCTTCCACGGCGGAAACCCCCGCCGCCACTGCCACCCGCGAAATCAGCATTGCCCACAGCCCCGACTCCGACGACGCCTTCATGTTTTACGGGCTGGCAACGAGCAAGGTGCGGGTGAATCGGTACAAGTTCACCCACGTTCTTTGCGACATCGAGACCCTGAATCAGCGCGCGATCCGGGAGGCCTTCTTCGACGTAACGGCCATTTCATTCCACGCATATCCGTACATGCAGGACAACTATGCACTGATGGCCTGCGGCGGCTCAGTTGGCGAGGGCTACGGGCCGATGATTGTCGCCGCCACGCCCTTCGACCTGGACGAGATCCGCAGGGTGCGGATCGCGGTACCGGGGACGTTGACCACCGCGTATCTGACGCTGAAGCTCTTTGCGCCGGAGATCGAGACGGCGGTAGTGCCCTTCGACCAGATCATCCCGCAGGTGCTGGCCGGAAATTTCGCGGCCGGGCTGATCATCCATGAGGGGCAATTGACGTATCCACAGAGCGGGCTGCACCGGATTCTGGATCTGGGCGTGTGGTGGCGGGAACAGACCAGGCTGCCGCTGCCCCTTGGTGGGAATGCCATCCGGCGCTCGCTCGGCGAGGAGGCCATGCAAAGGGTCACGCAGGCGCTGCGGGACAGCATTCAATATGGGCTGGATCACCGAAATGAGGCGCTGGATTACGCGATGCAGTTCGCGCGCGACCTGGATACCAGCCTCGCCGACAAATTCGTGGGCATGTACGTGAACGAGCGGACGCTGAACTACGGCCCCGAGGGCCGGGAGGCAATCCGGCGGCTGCTGACCATGGGCCATGAGCGCGGCATCATTCCTCACCCGGTGAAGGTAGATTTCGTCGGATAGTGGACAAGACCAGGGCGCCCAGCACGGATGAAGCATCCGGGGGGCAGCGCCCGGATTTCTCCGCAATACTTCCGCTACTTTTCCTCGCGCGCCAGCTTTTTCACCGCCTCACTGGCGACATGGTTCCACGGCGAGGAGCTGTCGCTTTCGCCATTGAGCAGCTTTTTCTTCGACCCGGTCCTGCGCAGAATGTAATCGAGGTGGGTGTCGTTCTGCTGGTTCATCGCAGACTGGTTGATGTGTCCGCTCCCAACCCCACCTGCGTCCATGTTGCCGGCCACGCCTGCGGGAGCGGCCAAAATCTCGGTTCGATGGACGCTGATGATGTAGCCACAGTTGTGACTCTGAGCCGCGTCATCCTGCTGTTTCGGCTCTACGTCGGGAACCGCGATGGCCTGAATCGTGCCGCCGCTAGGCAGGGTCTGCCCGGAGAGAGCAGTGGCGACATTCTGGGGGTCGGACGCGTACTGGGTCGCGATGTCATGCGATTCTTTGCCCTGAAACACGCAGACGGTGACTCCCTGCGCCAGAAGCGCGGGTGCGAAAAGGGCGATGAGAGCGGCACACGGCAATACTCTGCGAAACATGGGGCACTCCTTACCGGGGATTAAAACCACCGATCAACAGTAGGCGACAGGCGCGGGCCGCGCGTCAAGAGAAGGGAGTAAGGAGACGCGCAGATCGACTGCCAGCGATCAGGGGTGTTCGTCGAGGTATGCGCGGATGTTCTTCATTTGCTGCGACCAGCCCTGCTGGTGCATGGCGTGCGCTTCGGCGCGCCGCGCGTCGGGGAGATCCTCGAAGCCCGACTCCGCGAGGGTGAGGAGCGTCCCGCCGGAAGGCGTAGGCGCAAGGCGGAATTCCACCAGTGTAGGAACCTCTTCGGAATAATCACGGTCGGGGTCGATGGCGTACGGATGCCAGGTGAAGGCGAAGTACTGCTCCGGCTCGATGTCCTGAATGACTGCGCGCCAGGTGAGGTGCTCCATGCCGGGAGTGACCACCTGGCCGACGGATTCGTGACCGGTCTGGAACGGGCTGTCGAAGCGGACGCCGAACCAGGCGCCGAATTCGGTGGAATTGGTCAGGGCGCGCCAGACGCGGGAAACAGATGCAGCGAGCTCGGTCCTGCCGTCGATGCGATCGGAGTCCATGGAGAACCTCCGCGGAGCATAGTAGGCCGGGCAGTCCAATGGCGCAAGATGCCTGCTGGGCGCCGGAAATCCCGGAATCCGGCCGCTTCAAACCTGGCTGCTGGAGATCCAGCGGCTACTGCGGGACGGGTTTCGTCTTCGGTGCCGCCACTGGTGGCATGGGAATGACTTTCGGCTGGGCTCCGGACGGAAAGGGCTTTCCTTTAGGCGGCTTTCCACTGAGGACGCGGGCCACGTAATCCGACAGCGTGATAGCCGTGGCCGCCATGACCCTTCCGTGACTGTCGAAGGTGACGTTCCAAACGGTGTAGCTGTGCTGGGCGCTGCGGTCAGTGAAGAGGACGTTGGCGGTGTGGTTCACTTCCGAAACCTGAAGGGCAGGAGCCGGCGCGCGCAACAGAGCTGCATTCGTATCCATCTCTCGGAGAACGCGGGGCTCGGCACCTGCAATCTCCGCGTAGCAGAGGGCAAGCTCAAGCCATGAAGCCTCAGGTTGCAAGTCCTTTTCGGCCACTGAGGAGGGAACAACGCGGTTGAAGACGGAAAAACTACGCTCGCTGTCCACGGCGGATCGGAACGGCGTGGCGTTGCGATAGAGAACCGGTATCACCTGGACTCGTCCGGAGCGGCGCGGAACCAGCGCGGTGAAGAGCGACTGGGCGTCATTGCGGGATGTGCGGCGGTAATGGAGGATGAGGTAGTCCGGGATTTCAGGACAAACAGCCTGGGTATACCGCCAGCCGGGAAGCGAAAGGTCATAGCCGAAGAAGGTGGATTCCTCGGCGACGGCGCCCCGCTGGGCGCGAAGCCGGTTGGCGTCGGCAGCGCTCATGACCAAGGCGGAACGGTCGCCGAGAGTAATCCAGGCTGATACGGAACCCTGTTGTGCGCGGCTCTGAAAGCCGGCTGCAAGGCCGAAGGCGCTCAGGAAAAGACCAGCGGCGAGCCTTGCCGCGCGGCTCCTGCGAATCCGGAGAGACATTTCTTCTTCAATGTAGCAACAAAAAGGGCAGCCGCGCGGGCTGCCCCTCAGGTCCGAAACCAAACATCAGATTACTGCTGGTGATGGCGTACGGGATGGTGTGCCGCAGTGCGGCGAGTGGGTGTGGGCGGCGCCCCATCCTTCATGATGATCATGAGCGGCTTCTGTGTGTAGGAGTCGAAGGTAGCAATGTACGTCACCTTGGCTCCCGCTGCCGGAATTTCTTTCTCCTTCAGCACGGGCTTCATATTGATGGTGAAATCCGCGGTGTTGGAGTGCTGGGCATCCTCGGAAACAGCGAGCTGGACGGACGTCCCATCGGACGAAGCCGAGACCACGATCCCGGGAACCTGAGCGGTGACACCGTTCATGATGCCCCAGATCAGTTGCTGATCCTGCTCGTCCCCGTTGGCCAGGATGAATTCCTCATCCGAAAGGCCGAGGGTTTGCTTGAGCGCATTCGTGCATGTAGCCGGAAAGGAAGCCGGTGCAGGCGGAGCAGCTGCCGGAGCCGGCTCAGGCGTCGCTGCGGCGCTGTTGGCCGGGGCGGCTGGCGGCGGAGCGGGTGTCACCCCTGTGCAACCTGCCGTGTTCACGATCGCCTGGTGCGCCAGATCGGCAGGCGACGGCGGCGGGGGCGCCGGCGTCGGGTTGTATGCCGCGGGCGGGAAGGCGTTGGCGGGCGCTGAGGCCAACTGCTCGATATCCGAGAATCCAGGCGGAGGATTGCCGTTAATGCAGGTTGCGTCCGTGACGGCGCAGTGATACTTCTTGTACCAATATTGGGCGGCGGAATCGATCTGCGATTTGGCCTGGGGATAAAAATCCGCGGCGCGCACCAGGAACCAGATCGCGTTCTTCAGGTCGCGCGGATTCTCATTCAGATAGGACTGACCGAGATAGTAGGTGTCGACCGGAGCCGGCATGGCCGTGGTCTGCTCCGGGTTCTGATACGACTGCAGCTCTTTGGTGTATGCCATAACAGCGCCCTGATAGTCCTTCCCGGCGAAATCGTCTGCGCCGATCGCGCTGTAGAAGCTGGGAGTGACCGCGTCCTTCACCTTCTCGTAGTCGGCCTCCGACATGCACTGCCCTTTGGGAGCGCTGAGGCCTTTTCGGGCGTCGGCTGCGGCCTCATCCAGCTTCGCCACGTTGCCATTGGCCTGCTGGTGCTCGAGATAAACGATGACGAACAGAGCGCGCAGGTCGGTAGGGTCAGCGGCGTTCAGTTGCCTGGCCGCGTCCAGCGTAGCTTCGGGGCTGATGGACTGATCGATGCCCATGAGCGTGCGGAGCAGATCTACTTTGACCACGCTGTTGGGGTACTGCTGGAGAAAAGCCTGAATCGCCTGAGCCTTCGCCTGGGGCGTGGACTGGCTGATGGCATTCGTGTAGGCGTTGTACTCGGCGGGATCCTTGATCGTGATGCCCTGGCAGGGATTAGAGGCAGTTTGCGCGAGGGCGGCCGAGCCGGCCGTCGCAAGGTAGCCAAGGCCGATGAGGGCAACCGTGGCAATCGCGAGCTTCTTCATTCAACGCTCCTGGGAAAATCCTTATGATTCAAAACTCAAGTCTTTGAGGCAGCCCTGAGGGGCACCCACAACTCCGACGGCCGCCCGGCGCCTCACGGCCATCCGGCCTGCTGTCCTGTGATGATGCCGGATTATAGAAAGCCGCGACGGACGCTGACAAGTTGAGCATGACCATTCCGAACCGCATGAGTGGGATGCAGTACGGGACGCGCCGCGTTGACAAGACCGTGGCAACAGCAAGATACCATGACCTCCTGAAAAATGGACCAGGTGGGGGCTTTTCCTTACAAGACTTTAACTGGAACTGGTCGCATCAACAGGATTTCGGCTTCGGGAGCAGCTTGCGACCCGCTTCGATGGCGGGTTCACACCTGAGCCGTTTCCAGGCGCGGTGCATTGATAAGACCAGTTGTAGTTTCTGAACCGGAGTCGGCCTCAGGCAGGACGGCTATTTCGAAGACTGGATAAGCCGGATGCGGGTGACGAAAGCCCGGCCGAGCGGCTGTGAAGAGGTAAGGAATTGCGGCGAATCGATGTTGTTGTTGACCACGTAGGGATCGAGGCTGTTCGTGGCGTTCAGATACGTGCCGCGGAGGCCGAAATATCTGCCGCGAAAGTGGAAACGCCACTCAAGCCCGGGGCTGAAGTCGAAGAAATCCGGAAAACGGTAAACGCCTGGCGCTCCGACGAGGATCTGGTTCGCATCGACCGCATCGAACGGAAAGCCTGTGTTCCAGAGGAACGTATAAACAAAGTCCCAGTTTTTGCGTACAGAGGGGAAAAAGGGAACCCAGGTGGGGAGCCAGCCCCAGGAGATGATGCGATTTGGCGTATCCCAGGGCAGCGGGCCGCTCTGCTGGAGGCCCAGGTTGGACGGCATACCACTGTAGGGCGGCCCGAGCGTTGTCCCGCCGGCGGGAGCATAGTCCAGAGAGGCGTTGGTGGTCGCCGAGGAGCGGGTATACGCGGCGAACAGCGTGTAGCCGCCGCGGAACGTCTTGCGAGCGTCGACTTCGATCGAGCGAAAGTGGTCCTGGCGGCTATTGGTGAGAAGGTAGTTGCCGGGCTGGGCGCCGGTGCCATTCTGATTGGCGTATACCAGCAAATCCGAAGTGCGCCTCTGCATGAAGTTCAGACCGGCGTAGATATCCCCGGGAAGCCTGTGCTGGACGCCAACGCTCCAGTTGACGGCGCGTGGCTGATGGAGCAATCCGTCTTCGGCGATGAAGGTGGTTTTCTCGGTCAGGCCCAGAGGCGTAACGCCGTCGGTCGCGTAATACGTGTCATAGCGAACGCCATTGCGGGCGCTGGTTAGATAGGCAAGATCGGTCTGCCCGTAGTAGACACCAATGCCAGCGCTGAATTTCGTCGTGTTCTCCTGCCCAGCCGGCGAGTAATTGAAGGCGATCCGTGGCGAGAACTGAGGCCACCTGACGATTTCATCCCAGTCGAAGCGCAGCCCAGGTTCGATCAGTAGTCCTGATCCGGGAGTCCAGCGATCCTCGGCGTATGCTCCCAGGCTGGCATTGTGCAGCGTGAAGGGGGCAAAAGCGGGAAAGACGCTGCGGCGGGTCAGGGTGTTGTCGAGGCGCAGGTAATTTACAGGCGCAAAGGCGGAGGAGTCGGTGAGACCGATGTGCGCCAGTTCCATGCCGGCGCGAAGCTGATGGGAGCCCAGCCAGTGCCGCGACGGAAAGAAAGCATTGGCATATCCCTGGAAACGCTGGGTCCGCGTGGTTTGGGTTTCGAAGCTGCTGCCGCTGGCCACGTTTGGAGTGAGTTCGTAGGGTGCGTTCCCGTACGGCTCATAGCCCTCGCGATAGAGCAGATCGCCAAAGCCCAGGTCAACCACAACGCCGTTTTTGAAGCTCTGCTGGTCACGCAGATATGGCAGCCAGGCAATGATGTCGTGGTTATCCGTGCTTGCCTGTGGGGTCAGATCGGAGAGCCCTTCGTAGGGGGAATGATAATCGTTGGCGAGCAGAGCGGTAGTGAGGCTGTTAGCCGAGCCGAGATTCGTTTGAAACTTGAGCAGGTCGCCGCCACGAAGCAGGTGGTTGGTGTCCGCATTGGACGGCAAGCCGGTAAAGTACTGATCGTTGTATTCCAGTTCGAAGCCGTCGAAGTACCAAACCCGGTTGCGTACCAGTGGTCCTGAGAGGGTAACGATCGGCTCGAAGGTGTCGAAACGGATGTCGTCCTGATCGCGGAAGGATGGAAGGAAGTTGGTGGCATCGTAGCGGAACCTGTTGTCGCCCGTGCCCGTGGTGAACGCGACGATGCCTGCCGTGCTGCGTCCGTACTGGACCGGATATCGCGTGGTTTCCGTGTCGATGGAGCGCACGGAATCCGGACTGATGAGCAGATCGAAAGTGCCGAAGATGGGATTGCGGACGTCGAAGCCGTCGAGGATATCGAGCGTCATCCAGGTGTTCCCGCCCGCGGCGTGGATCTGCCCAAGGCTGTCCGCCACCACCCCCGGCGTAAAGGGCAACACATTGCGGATGTCACGGTACGTCGGGTAGGGAATATTAACGATCTCCTGCGTAGTCATGGTCGTGCGGTTGGAGATCTCTTCCGGATCGATACCAGGGACAGAGGCGGTAACATCGACCTGCTGCTGGATAAGCTGCTCGTGGCTGAGGGCGAGTTTGACGATCTTGTCCTCGGTGTCGAGGTCCCTGGCGGAGGTCTCGTAGTAACCGGGTATGGAGACAGCGACGCTGAACACGCCTGGCCTTGCCGGAGCCCAGGAGGCGTGTCCAGCGTAGTCAGTGGCGAGACGCACGGGTGGCTGGTCGGCCTGGGAAACAACGATCTGCGCGCCTGAAACCGCGAGGCCATTCTCATCGACCACCATGAAGACAATGGAATTGGCATTAACCTGCGGTGGCGGGGCAGGACGGCCTGCGATAGCCGGCTGCTGTGCCGCAGTCACTCCGTAAAGCAGAGCGAGCGCGGCGATTCCGGAGTATTTCCAGAGCGGCATGCGGCTCATTTCCGGGGTCCGTGACTGGATGCCGAGGAACCGCCCTGGCGAGCCGGATATGGAGGGACTGTCACGTGGGAATCATCCTGAGCGGTCGAGAACGCGAACCAGCGCGGATACGGGATGGGACAAATTTTCACTTGCCGCTGGGCGGGTACGGGGCTAGTGTAAGGGGAATCTGGCGATCTCCGCGAACCTTCAGCAAATGCGCGGAATCGAGTGCGAGCCGCTTTTCCCGCCCAATACTGGGGTTTTGGACCCCTTATCCACAACATGTTGGGGTGTTTCGGTTGACCCGGCCGGAAGCCGAAGGCTACAGTTTCTCTTGATGGCCCGGCCCTCGAACGTCTGCCGAACCGCCTTGAGGAGTGCTGTCTCATGCTGAAGCTGAAGAAGGTTCAGATCCTTGGGTTCAAGTCGTTTGCCGACCGCACCGAAGTCTCTGTGCAGGGGCAGGGAATTGCCATTGTGGTGGGTCCCAATGGCTGCGGCAAATCGAACATTCTGGACGCCGTGAGCTGGGTGCTGGGTGAGCAGAGTGCGAAGATGCTGCGCGGCGGCAAGATGGAGGACGTCATCTTTGCCGGTACCCGCGAGCGCAAGCCGCTTGGCATGGCGGAGGTCTCGCTGACCCTGGTCGATCCGGACGCCTGGGAGGGAGGAGCGCTGCTGAGCGAGCCGGAAGTCGTGATCGACGAGGCGGAGCCGGAGTGGGACGAGGCGAAGCTCCGTGCTGAGCGGGCAGCCGAGGCGGAAGAGATTATCGCCGAAGCACAACCCGGAGCGGTACTCGATGGCCCTGGATCAGAAGCGAACGCGGAAATGGCTGCGCTGGGCGGACCGGCCGCGAATGGTGCTGAGGCCGCCGCTTCTTCGGACGTGGTGCTGAAAATTCGGCGCAGAAAATTCATCCGCATGCCCCAAAAGGGCGAGATTGTGGTTACCCGGCGGCTCTTCCGCACTGGCGACAGCGAATATCTGCTGAACGGCAAACTCTGCCGGCTCCGCGACATCCAGGACATCTTCATGGGAACCGGCCTGGGTCCGGAAACCTACGCGATCATCGGCCAGGAGCGCATTGGACAACTGCTCAGCTCGCGTCCGCACGACCGCCGGGCGATGGTCGAAGAGGCTGCGGGAATCACGCGCTTCAAAACGAAGAAACGGCTGGCGGAGCTGCGCCTGGAGCAGGCGAAGCAGAATCTGGCGCGCGTGAATGACATCTTCGAGGAAGTCACGCGGCAGATGGCGTCGCTGAAGCGCCAGGCAGCCAGGGCGGAGCGCTACGCGAAGCTGCGTGACGAGATGCACGCCATGCTGAAGGTGGTGCTGGCCAGCAAAATCGCCCAGATGGACGCGCAGCACGCCGTGCTGGAATCCGAGATTGCCGAGCTGGCCGCACGCATTGATGCCGGGACGGAGCGCGTGACAGCGCTTGAGGCCGAGCACGAGGCTCTCACCGCGCGCGGCTATCTTCTCGAAGATGCCGCCAAGGATGCGGAGTCGCGCGCGAATCAGCGGGCCGTGGAGATGGAGCGCGCCGATGCCCGGCGCCAGACGAACGAGGAACGCATCGCGGATCTGGAGGCTCGGAAAACCGCAGCCCGTGCCGAGCTGGAACAAGCCGCCGAGCATCTGCGCAGCATGAGCGCGGAGCGCGAGACCCAGAAGAATTTTCTGGAGTCGGCGACGCAGGAAGCGGCCGAGTTCCGAGAACGCGCGCGAGCGAAGCAGGAGGCGACGCGCGTGGCTGTAAATGCTGTGGCGGCAGCAGAACAGGAGTGGGAAGCCGGCCGCCGGCGTTCGGCGCAGTTACTGGCCGAGCTGGGGCAAACGTGCAACCAGTTGACGCAGGGCGAAGAGGCGCTGGCCGCGCTGAAGCGCGAGGCCGAGCGGCTGGCCGTGGAAATGGACGCCGCGCGGCACGACCTGGAAGCGCTCGGCGCCGAGCGCGGGCAGGTCTCGCTGAGCTTTGAAAGCGTCACGGAGGTGCTGCGGCGCGTGGAGGGCGAGATCGCCGCTCTGCGCAGCGAGATCGACACCGATCGCGCCGAGGAGGAACAAGCGCGCCGGCATGCGGACCAGTTGCGCGCGGAGCACGCCACGTTGACCGGGCATAAAAATTCACTCGAAGCTCTCATCCGCGAGCACAGCTACTCGACAGATACGGTGCGCAAACTCTTCCAGCAGCACTCGCTGGGCGGAGGTCTGGCCCCGGTGGGTACGCTGGCCGATTTTCTGGAGGTCACGGGCGAGTATGAGAGCGTCGTCGACGAGTTCCTGCGCGACGAGCTGAATTACATCGTCGTGAAGAGCTGGGACTCAGCGCACGAAGGCGTGCGGCTGCTCAGGACCGGCGTCGACGGGCGCGCGACGTTCCTGGTACATCCCGAGGACGCGCAGGCGAAGTTCTCCTTTGCAGGCGAGGATGCGCCGCCGCCACGTCACGCGCTCCGGCCGATTGTGCCGCTGCGTAACTGTATTCGTGTGCTGGACGGATTCGGGCGCTCGCTGGAGGTGATTCTGCCCAAGCTGCGCGAGGGCTACGTGGCGCCGGATGCGGAAACAGCCCGCACACTGGCCCTGGAGAATCCGAGCGCCTTTTTTCTGGCGCCGTCCGGCGAGTGCTTCCACAATGTCACGGTGACCGGGGGCAAGCCCGGCGCGGAAGGCCCGCTGGCTCTGAAGCGCGAACTGCGCGAGACACAGCAGAAGCTGGCTCTGGTGGAGCGCGAGCTGGGTGAAGCGGAGACGCGCTGTCTGATGCTCACGAAGACGCTGGCAGATCTCACGAAGGCTCTGGATGCGAAGTCCGAGGAGCGCCGCCAGGCTGAGCGCGACAGCGCCAATCAGAGTGCAGCCCTGCGCCAGATGGAGACGGAAGTTCAGCGGCTGGAGCGGCGGCTGCAGGAGTGGATGCTCGAAAGCGACCGCAATCGCGATGCGCGCCATGGCAGGGAAGTCTTCCTGGAGCAGCGCCGCGAGCAGGCCCAGCGTCTGGAGGCAGATCACCAAGCGGCGGAAGCCGGTATTGAAGAGTTGCAGCGGTGCATGACCGAGCTGCGCGCGGCGCGTGAGCTGGCGCAGCAGGAGGCAGCCCAGCTTTCCGCGGAGCTGGCCGGGCTGGAAGAACGCTGTCGCGGCGCGGAAGCAGCCTTTCAGCGCATCGACCGCATGTACCGCGAGCTGGAGTTCCGGGTGACGCAGATCAACCAGCAGCTCGCCACGGCGCAGGCTGAGCAGGAGCAGCGCGCGCGGGAGAATGAGCAATTGGCGGGCACGCGGCAGCAACTCACGGATGCGCGAGAGGCGGCGCAGCGCGAAGCATCTGCAGCTCACCAGCAGATCGCCACGCTGCGCGCAGAGATGACTGCGATGGATCAGGATCTCAGGTCGCTGCGCGCGGAGATCGACGCGCTGCGCGAGAGCCGCGGCGCCAGCAGCAGCCAGGCAGCGACTCTGGCCGCCGATCTGCGCCATGCCGAAGAAACCTGCGTCGCCGACCTGGGCGTGGAAGCCGCGGCGCTGCGCCAGGACAATGTGCTGCTTCGCGTGGAGGGCGAAGCATTGATCGCCGAAGACCAGGCCTGTCGCGAAATGAAACAGAGGCTCGAAGGCATGGGCCCGGTGAACATGATGGCGCTGGAGGAATACAACGAAACGGCGCAGCGCCACGAGTTCCTGGAGACGCAGCGCAGAGACTTGCTGGACTCCATCGAGAACACGCAGGCGACCATCCGCGAGATCGACGAGATTTCGCGGACGAAATTCGACGAAGCCTTCGCCCGCATCAACGAGAATTTCAGCATGACCTTTGCGAAGCTTTTCAGCGGCGGTCAGGCCTTCATGCGTCTCACCGACGAAGAGAATGTCGCGGACAGCGGCATCGACATTGTGGCGCAGCCGCCGGGCAAGAAGCTTCAGAACGTGCTGCTGCTTTCCGGCGGCGAAAAAGCGCTCACAGCGCTGTCCTTGCTCATCGGCATCTTCCTCTTCCAGCCCAGCCCATTCTGCGTGCTGGACGAAGTGGATGCGCCGCTCGATGAAACGAACGTTGGCCGTCTGGCGGACATGCTGCGCACGATGGCCGAGGAGACGCAGTTCGTCCTCGTCACTCATTCCAAACGCATGATGATGGCCGCGGACATGATTTACGGCGTGACCATGCAAGAGCCCGGAGTTTCCAAAGTAGTGAGTGTGCGCATGGGCGGCATGCGGGGCAGAGACCGAGCAGACGAGGCGCAGTTGGCGACGGCGTAAGAAGAAAAGGTATCATCGGATCCGGGTAATCCTGCGATTCGAAGCAACACAGGAGCGGCCGCGCAGAGTGGCCGCTTTCTGCTTTAATGGGCAGGTACAGAGGATGCCATGAGTCAAACCGTTTCTACGCCGCCAGGCGAACTCACCTCGCAACAGGTCGTGGAACTCACCAAAAAGCTGAACTACGGAACCTGGCGTTTCCAGAAGGGCTGGAACCCGATGCATCTGGCCGATGCGGAGGGTTGCTGGTTCACGGACGGCAGCGGGAATCGCTATCTCGATCTCTCTTCGCAGTTGATGTGCGTCAATCTCGGCCACAAGAACCCAGCGGTCATCGCGGCCATCGCGGAGCAGGCGCAGGATTTGGCCTATGCCGGCCCGGCGTATGCCACCACGGCGCGGGCGGAGTTGAGCCAGTTGCTGACCGAGGTCCTGCCGGAAGGGCTGACAAAGTACTTCTTCACGACTTCTGGCACAGAAGCCAACGAGGCGGCCTTCAAGATTGCCCGTATGTATACCGGCAAGACCAAGATCATCGCGCGCTACCGCTCCTATCATGGCTCGACCATGGCGTCGATCGCGGCCACCGGCGATCCGCGGCGCTGGGCGATGGAGCCGGGTGGCAAGGGCCACGGTGTGATCTTCGCGCCGGAGGTGAACTGCTACAAATGCCCGATAGGCCACACTTACCCCGGCTGCGGCATCGCCTGCGCGCAATATATCGAGCACATGATCCGCAACGAGAGCGACGTGGCGGCCGTGCTGGTGGAACCGGTCGTGGGCACCAACGGCGTGCTCGTGCCTCCGCCAGAGTACATGCCCATGCTGCGCGAGATTTGTACCCGTCACGGTGTCTTACTAATCGCTGACGAGGTCATGACCGGCTGGGGACGCACCGGTGAATGGTTCGCGATGAACCACTGGGGCGTGAAACCGGACATTCTGGTGACGGCCAAGGGTATCACCTCGGCCTATGTTCCGCTGGGGCTATGCGCCACGACTGGCGAGATCGCGGCGTATTTCGACGACCATTATTTCGCACACGGCCACACCTATGAGGCGCATCCGCTGACGCTGAAGCCGGCCGTTGCGACGATCCGCGAGATGCAGCGGTTAGGCCTGGTGGAACGGGCGAAGAAAATGGGCGGGTATCTGGAGCCAAAGCTGCGGGCGCTCCAGACAAAGCACCCGTCCGTGGGTGAGGTCCGCGGATTAGGACTCTTCTGGGCTCTCGATCTGGTGAAGAACCGCGCGGCGAAGGAACCGTTCAACACCATGGCGCAGAAAGTGGATGGCACGCCTTTGGTGGTGGATAAGGTCGCAGCGGAGATGCTGAAGCGCGGCGTCGCGATCCAGGCCTGGGTGAGTCACCTGATTGTGGCCCCGCCGCTCATCGTGACTGAGCAGGAGCTGGACCTGGCCATAGACGCCCTCGACGCCTCGCTCGCTGTGGCCGATGCCGCAGCGGCGGCTTAACCGCTCGGGCCAGCCTGACCAGGAGGCGGAAATCCTGTGCGATACTGAGGGAGTTCCGGGGGCAGAAATTGTGGCGTGGCGAGATGTGACGAGCCAGAGCCAAACAGCAGACCGCGTGCTGATCCACGTGGACACAGAACAGGCTCCCGGAGAGCTGGTCAACAGCCGCATGGCCTATGTATCGGCGTCGCGCGCTCAGTTTCGACGTGCAGATGTACACGAACGACGCGAAGGCGTTGGGGTACGACCTGAGCCGCGACGTGTCGCACCCGACCGCGATCCAGCAGGAGCCAGTAGCAGCACAGAAAATCGAGCCGCAAGCGGAAAGCATACAGATCGCGCAAGGCTTGAGCGTGGGCTGAGGAACCAATCCGAAGTTTATGTCCAATGTGGCTGCTAGCTGTGGAGTCTCAACAGGTTGTTCCGATCGAGGAGTGATCGGGTGATGGGCGGCGACGCACCGAGACTACCATGAGGCCGATGCCAGTTGTACTGGTGCAGCCAGGGGCGAAGCTCCCGGCTGCGTTGGTTGGAGTTCTGGTACGTGCGTGCGCAGGCCCATTCGCGCAGAGCAGTCTGGATAAATCGCTCGGCCTTGCCGTTGGTGCGCGGGGTGTAGGGCCGGGTGAAGCGGGTGCTTCAGGTCCAGAGCGCGGCAGGCCTGAGCAAAGGCGCGCGAGCGGTAGGCCGGGCCGTTATCGGTGAGCACGGCGCGAAAGCGGATGCCGAAGCGCGCATAGTAAGCCAGCGCATCGGCCAGGAAGTGCAGCACCGAAGCCCGCTTCTCATCCGGGCGGATGGCCGAGAAGGCGATGCGCGAGTAATCGTTGATGGCCACATGAACGTACTCGACTCCGATGCCGCGTACCGTATCCCGGCGGTCGCCGGTGACGCGATGGCTGGGTCGGGCGATGCGCACCAGCCGCTTGATATCGAGGTGCAGCAGGTCACCGGGAGCCGCATGCTCGTAGCGGCGAACCGGGGATGGGGGTTCCAGATCGCGCATCCGGCTCAGCTTCGCGCGCCGCAGGATGCGGCTGACGATGGCGCGGCTCAGGCCGGTCTGCTGCGCGATACGGAGGCCCGTCCACCGCTCACGGCGAAGAGCCAAAACCCTTTCCACTAAGGAAGAACAAGTCTGCCGCGGCCAACGTCGGGGACGCGAACTGCGATCCCTCAGCCCCGCCGGCCCCAGCTCACG
Organism: Acidobacteriaceae bacterium; assembly: GCA_030037475.1. Classification (GTDB taxonomy): domain Bacteria; phylum Acidobacteriota; class Terriglobia; order Terriglobales; family Acidobacteriaceae; genus Palsa-343. The sequence goes on along the minus strand of JASHRH010000167.1, from coordinate 26,819 downwards.
ATAGCGACATACCCATTTGGCGGCCGTCTTCGCGCTCACACTGAAGCAGGCCGCAGCCTGCTTCAGTGTCCATCCCCGCTCCACAACTTTGCTGGCTAACTGCTCTCGACTGTGGATCGTCAGTCGGGCATTCTGGTGGTAGTCCATCGGCTCTCCTGTGAAACCGAGTCTTCGCAAACCCAGCTTCCCAGTTCTTGATCCGATGGACAACCTGTTGAAACCTCACAGCTAGGCGATGCAGGCTCTGTGTGAATGATATCAGGTATGCCGATCAGCTAATTCGAAAAGGAGCTCGCTTGGAGTCCATGAGACGGCCTTTTTCGAAAATTACTCCTGAACGGTACCGCTGGTACATGATGCTCGATATGCAGAAGCAATAGAGGATCGGGCCGAACCGGTCAACGAGATGGGCCGCGTTGGGATCTGTGCCTCTTCCAGCCTGGAGTTTTGCTGTCAAGGCTTCGATCTGTTTATCCTGCGTCGAATTACCCATCTCAGAACGCTCCCTGCGACATAATTTTCCATGAATTGAACTGCCCTGCGACATTTGAAGTGCCCCGGATTTCTGGACCAGCCTCAATAGGAGATTTCGCTCACTTGCGCCCCAGTTTCTTCATTGCAAGCGGCTTTTTCGCGGAGAAATCTACGCTCCAAGAATAAGATTGTGCCCGCCCAAACACTCCAGCCCATGAATAAATTATTTTTTATGAACGACTTGGGGGAGATGTCCAAGGTCTGATCACGCAAAGGCAATTCTCTGATTTTTTTCTTGATTTGTAGCTGTTCGCTTGTCTATAGTGACTTTCGTTATCCCACTTTCTAGGCAGACACTTGCACACAAATGCATGTGCGTGCTTGCACGCATGCGTGTTGGGCGGCCGGGAGCTAGCTTCGTCGGGCAGCGATCTATGGGGTCAATTCCCGGCTTGATTCCCGCGTAACGCCGGCGATTGAGAGTGGATAACGGCAGCCGCCAGTTCCGCTGCGTAATCCCGTCGTTCCGAGCCGAGGATTCTCAATCTTCGTCGAGGACCAAAACCTCCTGTGGGTTCCACAGATTGTGGAAAACCTTCATCCAGGTAAGCATGGCGAAGCCTTGCTTATGTCCTCTCGTTGACAAATAGTGGTACAGCACACATGGTGTCGACTTTGATAGAGGTTAGGTCTGCATTATGTATTTCATGAAGCGCGCCAAACTCGCAGAGCAGAGCGAGCTGGAAAGGCGAATCCTGAACGCGGCGACGGGACTCTTTGCGCGATTTGGATATCGCGGAACCAAAACGCGGCAAATCGCCTGTGAAGCTCAGGTGAATGAAGTGACGATCTACCGCCGCTATGGCTCCAAGCACGGGTTGTACTGCGCAGTAATCGAATCGGGTTTGGAATCCATAGAGGTTTCGGAAGAGATACTTGCCCGACTGAGGTCGGCGTCGACCAGAGTCGACGCGATTGGGCATGGATGGAAGTTCATTTGGGAAGCTCTTGAACCAAAGCGCGAGTTACTGCGTCTGATTCAATTCGGTGCACTTGAAATGTCGCCGGCTATGGTGCCGGTCCTGAGGAGCAAGGTTCTGGAATTCACTGACTTGCTTGCAGGTCATCTGCAGCCTCACATTGGTGGCGATGACCTACCGTTTTCCTCCTTGAGAGATATGGTTCTATTGGTCGCTGCGATAGTGGCATTTGAATCGTCAATGGAGCGTTTGCTCGGGGAGCCGATCACGCTGCTCTCATGTCTGCAACATCCTAGTGAGTCATCGATGATTTCAGCCTAGAAACGACACAGAGAGATCTCGTTCAAAGGGAAGTGGGGCAATACGGCGAATCTGGTTCGGCGAGGTTGGTCAGGATCTTCAGAAGAACAGGGGTAACAATGACTACGATTTCTGTGAGCAATTTGCGTCGGATTCGGGGAAAAATTGATGCGCGAACCGCGCGCCTCGGGATATTCGGTATGGGGTATGTCGGCCTGCCGCTTGCGCTACTTTTCAGTGGACAGCAGTTTCCCGTTATCGGCTTCGATATTGACGAAAAGAAGGTGGAAAGCCTGAACTTAGGCAGATCCTACATCGTCCGGATAGGGGCTGAAGAAATTCAGTGGGCGCGCCAACATGGATTCTCATCTACGACAGACTTTGCATTGATAGAAGAACTGGACGTGTTGATCATCTGTGTTCCTACGCCACTCGACGAGTTTCATCAGCCCGACCTGAGCTACATCAGGGATACAGCACAGGCGATCGCGCCGCACCTGCGGGAAGGCCAGCTTGTGGTGCTTGAGAGCACAACCTATCCGGGCACGACCGAAGAGGTATTGATTCCACTGCTCGAAGCAGGGAATCACGGAGCTCTGCGGGCGGAGCGGCCTGCCGGTGATGGACCGGCAGGCTTTTATGTGGCGTTTTCGCCGGAGCGCGAAGATCCGAGCAACGACACCGTAGAGCGGTGTGACATTCCGAAGGTTGTCGGCGGCGTCGGTCCAGTTTCGAGCGAGTTGGCTCAGGCGCTCTACGGCAGCATTTTCAACCGCACGGTTCCAGTGTCCTCGCCGGCGGCGGCGGAAATGACCAAGTTGCTCGAGAACATCTATCGGTGCGTCAACATTGCTTTGGTGAACGAGCTCAAGCAACTCTGCCATCGCATGGGGATTGACGTCTTTGAGGTAATCGAAGCAGCGAAGACCAAACCTTTCGGGTTCCAGGCGTTCTACCCTGGCCCGGGCTTGGGCGGTCATTGTATACCCGTTGACCCTTTTTATCTCTCTTGGAAAGCGAAGCAGTACGACTTTCGCACGAAATTCATCGAGTTGGCCGGCGAGGTAAACGTCCAGATGCCGTATTACGTTGTCGAGAAAACAGCTGAGGCTTTGAACGCTCGGAACAAGCCGCTGAAAGGCTCCGAGATCTTGATACTTGGGGTGGCTTACAAGAGGGATATCGACGACCTGCGTGAGTCGCCCTCGCTGATCATCATCGAACTGCTGCGGCAATACGGCGCCGCCGTCTCCTATCACGACCCGTATTTCCCGCATGTCGGCCGAGGACGCCATTACGACTTGAACATGGTTCGTGCCGCGCTCGACGATCTGCACCGTTATGATTGCGTTCTGGTTGTCACTGACCATTCTACTTACGATTACGGTCGAATCGCCCGGGACGCTCGCTTGGTGGTGGACACCCGTAACGCGATGAGGGGAATCAGGTCGAGCAATATTGTTCGCTGCTGAACGGCGCTTTGTTCTGCTGGTCCTGTCCGTTCTGCTTTCGGATGTTTTGAATCCAGCCCAGGAAGTCTCACCGGTTTATGCAAACCAATTAGCTGTAATCCGTAGGTTAGCTAGAGGTGTAAGATGGCGCGGAAGACTATTGTGCCCAAGAATGCAGCCGTACGAGTGTTGGCCGATCTCGTGATCGTGAATGCAGCGCTTTTCAGTGCTCTCCTGTTGAACAATTGCTTCATCTTGCTCGTCGGACGCCCCAGTAACACGATTCTCAGACCATTTCTAGGCAGTTTCTGGGCGCTTTCCATCATTGGAATTGCTGTTTTTGCTCTCATGGGCTTCTATACGCGGGGACGAGCATATGCCAGCCACTATAAGGCTTTAGTTGTGCTTCAGGCGTCTGCGCTTGCGTTCCTCTTGTTTGGATTCGCCGAATTTGTGATTCCCTGGGTCGGTCGAATCGGCAGGCCGGCTCTTGTGCTGTCTTGGGGCCTGACAGCGGCGGGCCTGCTTCTAGCGCGTCTGTGGGCTGTCGTCTGGGGGCATGTTAACCGGATCGAAATGAGCGGTGCAACTTCTGAAACCAACTTCTCTCTCTCCACGCCTTCGAAAACCATCCTTCTGATCGGTGGTGCTGGTTACATCGGTTCCAGCTTGCTGCCGCGTCTTCTAAACAGTAACTACGTGGTTCGGCTTCTCGATGTCTTCCTTTATGGGAGCGAGCCCATCCAAGAGTGGATCAACCATCCGAATCTGCAAATCGTAAAGGCGGATTTCCGCCGTGTCGATGTGGTTGTGCAGGCGATGCAGGGTATCAACGCGGTCGTTCATTTGGGTGCTATAGTAGGTGACCCCGCCTGCGCGCTGGATGAAGAACTCACGGTTGAAACCAACCTGCTGGCTACGCGTATGATCGCCGAAGTTACGAAAGGGCAAGGGATCAAACGGTTTATCTTCGCGAGCACATGCTCCGTCTATGGCGCCAGCGACGAGTACTTGGACGAAAAATCGAAACTAAATCCGGTCTCACTTTATGCTCGCAGCAAGATCGCCTGCGAGAACATGTTGCTGGCCATGATGAGCACAGATTTCCAGCCGGTAATTTTGCGATTCGGAACCATCTATGGTCTCTCCGGGCGCACCCGTTTTGACCTAGTCGTGAATCTGCTCTCCGCCAAGGCGATTGTGGACGGTCTGATAACAGTTTATGGAAGTGACCAATGGCGGCCGTTCCTACATGTGAACGATGCGGCTTTGGCTGTATACCTGGCGTGCCGCGCCTCGGACGGTGCTGTCGCTGAAACTATATTCAATGTTGGTTCAGATGAGCAAAATTACACTCTTGGGGACGTTGGCCGACTCATTCAGAGCATGGTGCCGGACGCTGAACTGCAGTTCTTCGAGAAAGACGTGGATCGAAGAAATTACAGGGTGAATTTCGATCGCATACGACGTTCCCTTCGGTTTCATCCGGAGTGGACGCTGGAAATGGGAGTTCAGCAGGTGCTTGGAGCAATAACGAGTGGCAGAGTGACTAACTACAAAGATCCGCGCTATAGCAATGTACGATTCCTGTCTGAGGAGATTGGGCCGGCATCGCTGCGCATCGCGCAGCAGCGCTGGATTCAGGAGGTGTTACGCCATTCAAGCCAGGCAGAAGTGGCGCTGGGCGGCTAGAGCAGGGGTATTACTCGCCAGCGACAACTGCTTCGCTGGCGGCGGTACGAAACCAGACTTGGCGACACGAGATGTGATATCGGCAAGGAGTTGCAGGTGAAGAGACTAGCTAATGCCTCGAAACGAGTATTAGACCTCTGCGTTAGTGCGGTCGCGCTAGTGATTGTTTCGCCGGTGTTTGTGCTCACGTTTTTGACGGTTAGGATCTGGCTGGGTACGCCGGTATTCTTCTACCAGGAGCGCCCCGGTATGAACGGGCGATTATTCACAATTCTGAAATTCAAGACCATGACCGATGAGCATAACGCGACTGGCGCGCTGCTGCCCGATGCAGACCGCCTGCATGGAGTTGGGAGGTTGCTCCGGGCAACTAGCCTGGACGAGTTGCCGCAATTCATCAATGTGCTGCGCGGAGAAATGAGTCTTGTCGGTCCCCGCCCATTACTCGCAGAATACGTTGCGCGCTACTCGCCAGCGCAGGCGCGGCGACTCTTGGTGAAGCCGGGCCTGACCGGCTGGGCCCAGGTTAACGGCCGGAACGCTATTGAGTGGGAAGAGAAGTTCGCACTGGACGTCTGGTACGTTGACAATTGGAGCTTCTGGCTCGATGTGAAGATTCTGCTGCTCACCATTCCGAAGGCCTTGGCCGCTCGAGAGATTTCAAACAGGAATCATGTCAGTATGCCTGAATTCAACCCCGAGAGGGCAGTCCGTGATTAATGATCCCACTATGGAAGCGTAATCGGGGCGCTTCATCGACAGAATTCTTAGGAGCACAATGCATTTGCGTATTGGTATCGATGTCGTCGAAGTGGGACGTCTGGAGAGAAAGATGAGTCGCTCCGTGACATTTGCGGAAAAGATTTTTTCCCCTGCAGAGTTGGTCCATGCTGACCAGCTTGTGGCTCATCGACGTAGAAGTGAGTTTCTCGCCGGCCGCTTCGCCGTTAAGGAAGCCCTGCTGAAGGCAATGGGCAGGGGAATTGACAATGGGTTCCGGTTGTCTGAAATTGAGTGCCTTCCCAATAGAGAAGGTCAACCCATAGTTCGATTACTGGGTACCATGGAAGAGTTTGCTAGGGAGCAGGGTTGTACCTGCCTCTCGGCATCGATAACTCACGAGAACGAGCTTGCGATGGCTGTCGTGCTGATGCAGTAGCTTTTTGGAGGAGTCTTTGGCAGCCGGCAAATACAGAGGTGTCGCTATTCGCGGGGTCGTTGGGGCCGTTCCCGGCCTTCCGCTCGATATCAGCGATGTTCCTTCACCTTTCAGCGCCGAAGATCTAAAGAAGCTTTCTGCCAGTGCAGGCGTGCGCACCCTCCATCGAGTACAACCCGGACAAACGGCGGGCGACCTCTCCATAGCAGCAGCCGATGCGCTACTGACTGACCTCGTGTGGGAGCGCTCTTCAATCGACGGTGTGGTGATGGTAACGCAGAATCCTGATCACTTTTGTCCTGCGACCGCCTGCATCGCACAGGAAAAGCTTTGCTTGCCTAACAATGTGCTGGCGTTCGACGTCGGCATGGGGTGTTCCGGGTATATCTATGGTCTTTTCCTCGCCGCGAATTTCATCTCCTCCGGGGCCTGCAGGCGCTTTCTGCTGCTGGCCGGCGATACGCCGAGCGTGATGTCATCGTGGGAAGATCGAGGTGTCGCCGCGCTATTCGGCGACGCTGGAACCGCGACTGCAGTTGAGTTCGACGAGAGTGCGGAGGAATGGTCCTTTTTGCTGGGCACGGACGGATCCGGAGCCGACAATCTGATCGTGCCGGCGGGCGCCTTTCGTGAACCGGCGTCTGTGAAAGCCTGTGAGAAAATCGTTGATCCTGAGGGCAATGTACGCACACGAATGCAGGTTCACATGGATGGACTGGCCATCTTCAATTTTGCGCTGCAGCGTGTTCCACCGTTAATCGATGGTGTCCTGAAACTGCACGCTTGGAATAGAGAGGAAGTAGACCTTTACCTGCTTCACCAAGCTAATGATTTCATCGTCAAAGCAATCGCCAAACGGTTAAAGTTACCCTTGGACCGCGTGCCGGGAAATATCGCAAAGTTCGGAAACACATCAGTTTCGACCATCGGCCTTCTGATCGCCGACGAAGTAGCCGCCCGTCTGAAGTCAGAGGCTGCGACAAAGACTGTACTTGCCGGATTTGGAGTTGGCTATTCTTGGGGTGCGATGGCAGGTACTCTGCGATCTCTACAGGTAGCCAAAATCATCCAGATCGGAGCGCCTGCGAGTGGATAACCCCTTGGACCTTACAGGCAAGCTCGTCCTCGTTACCGGCGCCTCTTCAGGTATCGGTCGGGCTGCATCCATCCTCTTCGACCAGTTGGGAGCGCGTGTAATTCTCAGCGGCCGCCGGAAGGAAGCTTTGGATGAAACTCGGCAGATGATGGGCTCATCTAGCAGCCATATCATCGCGCCCTTCGATCTCTCTGATATCGATGCGATTCCCGCGTGGATGAAAGCAGTGTGCTCAGGCGCGGGAGCGACCTTGGATGGCTTAGTGCACTCCGCTGGCGTAGGGAGTACTGCTCCGTTGCGGGTCATATCCCGGCGCCATATCGACGAGATCATGGTTCCGAACCTCTATGCCGCGTTTGCACTAATGCGGGGCATGAGCAGCAAATTTGTCTCTTCCGAATGGGCATCAGTTGTGATGCTGTCATCCATCGCATCGATCTTCGGAAATCCGGGACTCGTTGTCTACTCTGCTTCTAAGGGGGCGCTGAACGCCATGATCCTGAGTGCTACAAAGGAGCTGGCGGCGCGTCGGATCCGGGTGAATGCTCTTTCGCCGACCTACATATCGGGTACGAACATGACAGAGCGGGGACGAAACCTGGGAGAGACAGTAGATACGCTCATAAGTCAGCATTTTCTAGGTCTTCCGTCCGCCTTGGATATTGCAACCGCCGCTGCATTTCTATTGAGTAACGCAGCGCGCGCCATCACGGGGGCAAACCTGGTGATTGACGGCGGCCTGCTTTGTTGAGCCGACCGCGGTTGCTCATTATTGGGGCCGGAGGATTCGGCAGAGAAGTGCTGGGAACGGTGCGTCTCATAGAGCGGCATTCCGTTTCATTATGGGACGTCGGTGGATTTCTAGATGACAATACCGATCAGGCCCGACGTGAGTTGAGCATTAAGGGGTATGGCGAGCCGGTTTTGAGTAGCATTCAGGATTACCAGCCGCAAGATCAGGATCGATTTATCTGTGCTGTAGGTACACCCAAAATAAAGCTAAAATTGTGTGACCTAATATGTAGCCGAGGAGGCCAGTTTACGAATGTTATTGATCCAACATCTTGGCAATACGAGACCAGTACCATGGGAAAAGGAAACATCCTTTTGCGTTCCACAGGACTCAGCGCGAACTCAAAGATCGGCAATCACAATGCGCTCAACTCTTTCGTCGGAATTGGACACGATTCGATACTTGAGGACGGCTGTACGTTAAATGCATTCTGCGATATCACTGGAAACACCTACCTCGAACGCGGGGTTTACATGGGCAGTCACGCAGTTGTATGTCCGGGGGTGAGAGTCGGCGCCTTTGCGATTATCGGTGCCGGTAGTGTCGCGCTTCGCAATGTAAAAGCTGGAAGCACCATCATTGGAGTTCCAGGAAAGAGTTTCTACTTTTAGGAGATCGTATGACAACCGACGAACTTATAGAGCTTATTGCCGAGGCTCTTGAGGTCAATCCCGCGGACATTGTTCCGGAGACGACCATCGCAAGCATTCCCGAATGGAACTCGCTCGTTTGGCTTACCATCATGTCTCTTCTCGATGAGAGGTACGCCCTTCAATTGGAACCTCGAAAAATTCGTTCCTTTGTGACGGTGGAAGAGCTAATCGAACACATCCGTTCTAGGGCGATGGTTATTTCCTAAACTGGAATGAACGTCTACTTGAAGCGAATAGCCGTTCATCTACCGCAAGGGCGACTTACGAACGAACAACTCGCTCGTGAAAACTTAGACTGGGACCTGGATCGCTTAACCCGGAAGATTGGAATTCGGAACCGACGAATCGCGAAAGAAGATGAAACGGCGTCGGATTTGGCCTTCGCTGCTGCTGAGAAGCTGTTAGCGGGCAGCGATCTCCCTCGCCGTATCGACGTTTTGCTATTTTGCACTCAGAGCCCGGACTACTTTCTTCCGGCCACTGCCTGCGTACTACAGGATCGCCTGGGTCTTCCAACATCCTGTGCGGCGCTTGACTTTAACCAGGGCTGCTCTGGTTATGTCTATGGCTTGTTTATCGCCAAGTCGATGATCAGGGCCGGAATGGCTAAGAACGTTCTGCTGTTGACCGGAGAAACATACAGCAAATTCATCCATCCTCGTGATCGTAGTGTTCGAGTACTTTTTGGGGACGCCGGAAGCGCTACGCTGATTGGTGCTGAGGGGCCTGGTTCAATAATAGGGGACTTTGTTCTGGGTACTGACGGCAGTGGTTTTAACAATTTGATTGTGCCATCTGGCGCAGCGCGAAAGCCCCGAAGCGCGCTAACTCGGGAAGAGAGAGTCGACGATCAGGGATGCATGCGCTCGGAAGAGAATCTTTGGATGAATGGTCAGGAGGTGTTTGCGTTTACCCTTAAGAGAGTGCCGGAGGTGGTCAGGGCTCTCATTGCCAAATCCGAAACCACAATGGACTGCATTAATTGGTTTATTTTTCATCAGGCTAATGCATTCATGAATGGAAAGCTGTGCAATGCTCTGAAAATACCAGAAGGTAGGGCACCGTTGTTCGTCGAGGAGGTTGGGAACACCGTGAGCAATACGATTCCTATCACGCTTCAGGCCGCCGCTGACCGCATGCGTGACGGAGATCTGGCTATGCTGGTCGGCTTTGGCGTTGGCTACTCGTGGGGCGCATGCATGCTTGAGTGGAGCAACGTGTTCAGGAAATATCAATGAAAGGGCTGATTTCGGCAAAAGGCTACTGCGATTCGGGCTTATTCGCCAGCGAGGAGGAACTCTTGTTTGAGAGAAGTTGGAGATTCGCGTGTGTTCTCGACGATCTGGCGGCGGATAATGACTACGTCGTGGTGCCAGCAGGGCGTAAATCAGTATTGATCCGGAATTTCAAGGGCCAGTTGCGCGCGTTTGTCAACGTCTGCTCACACCGGTTCAGTCAAATTCACTGCGAGCCTAGAGGCAATGGGCCATTTCGCTGTCCCTATCATGGCTGGACCTATGATAGCGCGGGGGTTCCGACAGGGATTCCGGCGCGCCCGAAATTCGAGAATCTTTCACCGGAAGTTATCTGTGGTCTTGCTTTGCAGTCTGTCGCGTTGGAGCAATGTGGCCGTCTAGTCTTCATACGTGTGAAAGAGTCGGGCCCGTCTTTGCGCGAGTGGATGGGTGAGTACTTTTCCATTCTCGAGACAATGACCGACAATATGGGTCGGGAAATCGGCCGGTTTGAGATGGAATTGGCCTGTAACTGGAAGATCGTAGTCGAGAACACCCTTGAGGGTTACCACATTGGATTCGTTCACGCGGAGACATTCGCCAAGCTGGGCTTGACTTTCGGCGATTATGGACTCCACGGTATGCATTCTCACGCCGACAGTCCATTCGATAGACAGGATCGCAAAAACCATGACTTCCTGGCCTCGTTCGATGCGCGTCCGGTTCACACTAAGGGCTACTATCACCTCCATATCTTTCCAGCATTTCTCATGTCAACATCGCATGGCATCGTTTACAGCGTGCAGCGTCTCGATCCTCTGGCTTTGGATCGTACTCGTCTAGTAAGCCATCTGTTTCATCGTGAACCGGATCCAGGAGCCAAAATAAAGCCCATGATGATGGGCATTTTGCATGAGGCTGCCTGCGACTTCAACCGTAAGGTACTGATTGAGGATCAGGTCGTATGCGAATCGGTGCAGCGCGCTGTCGGGCAGACAAACAGTGTCGGTATGCTCAGCGATGAGGAAATTCGTATTATTCACTTCCATCGCTCGTGGTTAGAGTGCATGGGTGCCATCCCGACGGAAGCAGCCAAGAAAGAGTGACGTGCGCAGCGGGCGTCTTCTGAAATCGTGTACAGAGAGAGTTTATGAACGCACAAAAGCCCGCTCAGCCTGGTGTGGCTGACGCGCCTTGGCCATATTTTGCCCCCGATGAAATCGAAGCCGCGACCCGAGTCCTGAAATCGGGCAAGGTTAATTACTGGACTGGCGAAGAAGGCAGGGAATTCGAAAAAGAGTTTGCTCGCGCGGCCGGCTGCAAGTATGCGGTGGCTGTGGCAAACGGAACCGTGGCGCTGGAACTCGCTCTGCGGACCTTGGGCGTGGGACCAGGCGACGAAGTAATCACAACTCCTCGCACATTTGTTGCCTCGGCAAGTTGCGCTGTCATGGTTGGTGCAAGGCCCGTCATGGCAGACATCGACCGGGAGAGCCAGAACATCACAGCCGAGAGTATCGCGCGCGTGATGACGCCGCGCACCAAGGCGATTGTCGCGGTGCACTTGGCGGGATGGCCATGCGATATGGATTCAATTCTCGAGCTGGGCCGTTCTCGCAATGTGTTCGTAATCGAGGATTGTGCGCAGTCGCATGGCGCGACGTACAAAGGTCGGCCGGTGGGCTCGCTCGGCGACATGGCGGCATTTTCATTTTGCCAAGATAAGATCATGACGACGGGAGGCGAAGGTGGCATACTCACGCTCAACTCCGAAAATCTGTATGAGCGGGCATGGGGACTGAAAGATCACGGCAAGAGCTATGATGCAGTTTACCGTAGAGACCATGCGCCTGGTTTTCGCTGGCTGCATGAGTCGTTCGGCACCAACTGGCGTATGACTGAGATACAGGCGGCAATCGGTCGCATCCAGCTACGCAAGTTACCGAGGTGGGTTGAAAGAAGACGTAAGCACGCGGGGATTCTCAACACTGCACTGGCTACGGTACCGGGGTTGCGTGTTACCATTCCTCCGCCGGATATCGGTCACTCTTGCTATAAATACTATGTCTTCGTAAGACCGGAGGAACTCTGTACCGGTTGGAGCCGCGATCGCATAGTAGCGGAGGTAAATGCCCGCGGTGTACCGTGTTTCACGGGGAGCTGCGGTGAGATCTATCTGGAACAGGCGTTCCCGAAACAATGGCGGCCCGCCACGCGGCTCTCAGTGGCACGGGAGCTTGGCGAAACAGCGATCATGCTGCAGGTGCATCCAACACTTGCAGTCGAACAAATCAACTATGCGGCACAGGCGCTTTGTGAGACTGCTGCCCGGGCCGCTACGGTTCCTCTGAGCTCTGCAAGTCAAGATCAACAGGAAGACGACAACTTGCGCGCATGCAGTTTGATCACGCAACGATAATAAAAGGGTGATGTGTTGAGCAATCAAGTACTTTCTCCTCTCGATGAATACCCAGGAGCCGGTTTTAAGGTTCAGCGGAAGCAGTGGGAGCCGCAATCGCAGGACCTACGCAGTGTTGTCCGTGTGATGATGCGGCGGCGATGGTTGTTCGTCGGGGTGATTGCGTGCTGCATCGTACTGGCTTTGATGGTCAATACGATTTCGACGCCGATGTACGAGGCAACCGCAACCATTGAGCTGAACCGTGATAACGGCCCTAGCAGTCTGGGCCTTGATGCCATGATGGGCGATGATGTCGGTTCGGTTGGGCCGGCGTTAACCACCGACCTGAAGACGGAGATCTCAATCCTGAAGAGCGATTCTCTGGCAATCGATGTCCTGCGAAAGCTAAACCTTGCTTCACAGTCCCCGTTTCTGGTGGCACGCCGAAAGGACGACAAACCGCTACCACCGTGGGAGGATGATCCAGCCCAGCGAAGTCGCCTCATTGACATTTTCGAGAAATATCTCTCTGTATCGCCAATTGAAGGCACGCGCCTGATTCAGGTGACGTTCAGGAGCCAGGATCCCAAGCAGGCCGCCCGAATTGCCAACGCGCTAATCGACAGCTATCAAACGCAATATCTGCAATCGCGTTACAATGCCACAAGTCAAGCCTCAAACTGGCTGGCGCAGCAGCTGACCACACTGAAGACAAATGTCGAGAGATCCGAGAAGAGACTAACCGATTTCGAACAGGCATCCGGCATTCTCACTCTGCAAGGCGGGGGCGTTGCGCCGGATGCAGAGGCTACCAGCGGCGTTTTAGCGCCCAATCCCGTCATACAGAAGCTGAACATCCTCAACAGTAACCTGACAGCTGCGGAGACGAGCCGGATTGAGAAGGAAGCAATTTACCAGCTGGCAAGATCCGGAAACATCGAGACGCTTTTGGCTGTGGCGAGCAACCCATCAAACGAAATAAGTTCGGGCGCGGTGATTTCCTCCGGGGAATTACAGAATCTGGAGTTCCTTCAGCAACGGAAACTGGATCTCAAGGAAAAGTTGACGGAAGCACTCAGTGTCTATGGCCCCAACAACCGACATCTCAAAGATGTCGAATTGCAGTTCCATACTGTGAATGATCAGATTCTGCAGGAGCTTCGCAGTTTTGCGGATCAAGCGAAAGTCGATCTCGAACTGGCACAACAAACGGAAAGCCAGATTCGTGCCCGCTTTGAACAACAGCAGAACGAGGCAAGCAAACTTAACGATAAGACGGTGCAGTTGGCTTTGCTCAGTCAGGAGGCGGTCTCGAGCAGAAAGCTCTACGAAGACCTGTACACGCGTCTGCAGGAGGCGAATATTGTGGCTGGGATTAAGGCAACCAACATTACAGTAGTCGACCCGGCCCGGCCACAGGGAGCACCGGTCAGCCCACGCCGCGCCCTCAACCTTGAGCTGGCTGTACTCCTCGGCTTGTTGTTGGGCATCAACGTGGTATACTTAGCCGATAAAGCACATCATATCGTGGTCAGCAATACAGATGTGGAGGAGCTTACTGGAATCCCGGTTCTCGGAGTCATTCCGGATCTCCGTGCTGGTCAGGTCGGCTCGCGTCGACCGAAAGCGAGAATAGAAGGGGTGGAAGGCGATGGCTCCGCTCTTAAAGACCCGAGCCTCATAGTTCTCACGCATCCTAATTCAGGGCAGACCGAGTCCTTCCGCTCGCTGCGAACGTCGGTGTTGCTCTCTCGCCCAAACGGCGGCCCTAGGGTTCTGCTCATCACTAGTTGTCTTCCCGGGGAAGGCAAGAGCACGGTCACAAGCAACCTTGCAGTGACCTTTGCCCAATATGGAAAGAGAGTGATCATTGTCGAGGCGGATATGCGACGACCGACCATGCGGCATGTACTCGAGGTCTCCAACGATGTGGGGTTGAGCAGTGTTCTCTCCGGACTTTCTACATTCGCTGATACGGTGATCCATTCGGCTGCCGTCGACCGACTGGATATTCTTCCCGCGGGTCCCCGGCCACCGCTTCCGTCGGAGCTTCTCGGGTCGGTCGCGTTCGTGGAGTTGTTGCAGATGCTTCGGGCGAATTACGATGTGGTTATCATTGACAGTCCCCCGGCTCTGATGCTGACTGATGCGGCATCCATTGCATCGCACATGGACGCTGTCATCTGGATTGCGCGGGCTGGCTTTACGCCGCGGCCATTGCTCCGGCGTGCAATGCGGTTGATCGAGCAGGCCAGAATGCCTGTAATCGGGTTTCTCTTGAATGGGGTTACGCGGCACTTGGACCCTTACGGCTATGACTACGAGTATGGATATAGCCACAAGTTCTATGGATCGTACTACGAAGGCGGGGAGTCATCCGATGTTTAAGAGCTTTCGACTGATCGTACTGGCGGGCGTGGCCGGTTTGCTGCCGCTGAGTGAAGCCATAGGCCAAGTGGACCTGCAGCAGAGGCTTACTACCCAGAGCAGTGAGACGCCGAAGTCGCACTCGGATGCGTTAATGGGACTGCACTCAGGCCCCGCGGCCCTGCCTGAAAACTTCGAAATGCTGAAGCTCACCCCCGGGTTTCTCATTGGTGTACATGTGGCCGACGATTCGGATTTCTCGGGAAGCTTCCGAGTTGATCGGAGCGGAGATATCAATATCCCCCAACTTGGGCAACTGCACGTCGCCGGAGAAACTGCCGAAGAGGCGCGCATTGCGATCAAACAGAAACTTATCGATGATGGTCTTCTGCGCAACCCGCTGGTTGAGGTAGATGTCCTTGAGTATACAGTTCCCCACGTCATCGTTATGGGTGAGGTTGGTGCTCCTGGAGAATATCCACTGCTTGCGCCGACCAAACTAGCTGACGTACTCGCGATGGCGGGGGGCACCACTTTGCTGGCCGGCAGTCAGATCATGATCACTCATAAGGCCGGTAAAGAAGCTACTGAGGAGGTGCCATATTCGAAGCAAGCTGACACGAGTGTGGCCAACCACACGATCGTGGACCCCGGTGATATCGTGGAAGTGAAACGCGCTGGCGTCGTCTTTGTACTGGGTGCGGTAAACCGGCCCGGAGGCTATATCATGCAGGAGAGCGGGTCGCTAACTATCCTGCAGGCGGTGGCCCTTGCGGGGGGCACCAGCTATATTGCCTCTACGCGAAAGATCTACGTGATGCAAAAGGAGCGTGATGGCGTGGTAGCAGAAGTTGAGCTACCGTACAACAGAATCGTCCGAGGAAAGACTCCAGACGTGCAGCTCCATCCTGAAGATATTCTGTTCATCCCGACGAATAAATTCAGATCGACCTTCACAAGCACGCAAGGCATATTGGCGGCAGCGGCAGAGGCGTCGATCTATGCTACTGCGGTCTACTAGCTGAGTTTTTGAGGCGAGCGCGACGCTGCCGCGCCCCGCGCCTTACTCTCTAGATTTATCGAGGAATATCCATTAGCAATCATCAGATGAGACTTCCATGAAGCAAGTTCTGCTTAAGTCCGGAACTGCCCAGGTGCAGGAAGTCCCGGCCCCTCTGGCCGGGACGAGCGGCATTCTTGTCAGGGTCCGCTACTCTTGCATCAGCACGGGCACCGAGCTTTCCTCGGTTACAAATTCCGGGATGTCATTGTACCGGCGCGTGCTTAAGCAGCCGGAGCAGGCCCGGCGCATGCTGGGGATGATTCGGGATCAGGGCTTTCGGCGCACCCTGAATCGCGTTCAGGGCAAGCTGGCAGCGGGCAATGCAAGCGGCTATTCCGCAGCCGGGGAGGTGATTGCCGTTGGAGAAACCGTTGAAGGATTCTCAGTCGGCGACCGGGTTGCCTGCGCTGGCGCGGGGATAGCCTGTCATGCTGAGATAATCGCGGTGCCGGTAAACTTGGCGGCAAAGGTCCCGGACTGTCTGGCGCTGGACGAGGCATCTACGGTCACGCTGGGTTCCATCGCTATGCAGGGAGTTCGCCGTGCACAGCCGACGTTGGGCGAAACCATCGTGGTCGTGGGCCTTGGCGTCCTTGGCCAAATCGTGGCTCAGTTACTGACCGCGAACGGCTGTAGAGTCATTGGGGTCGATACGGACCAACATCGAATCGATTTAGCCCTTCAGAACGGCTTGGCAAATGGGCTCAACGCGGCGACGGACAACTACTGCGAGGTGGTCAGGCACGCTACCAGCGGCTTCGGCGCCGACGCCGTGATTATTACAGCCGCCTCCTCCACGGACCAGATTGTAAGCGATGCAGCCATTGCGTGCCGCAAGAAGGGGCGTATCGTGCTTGTCGGCGATGTTGGTCTGCATCTCAGGCGTTCTGACTTCTACACTAAAGAGATCGACTTCCTGATCTCCTGCTCGTACGGTCCTGGACGCTACGACCCTGTCTATGAGGAAGACGGACACGATTACCCTCTCCCTTACGTTCGATGGACTGAGAATCGCAATATGGATAGTTATCTATACTTAGTGGCCCAAGGTCGGGTTCGCCTCCGTAACCTAATCGGTAAGCCCTACGAAATTGACCAAGCCCCCCAAGCCTACTCCGACCTCCAACGCGCCGAGAGACGACCTGTCATCGCTATCCTCAGCTATCCTGACCGGCCAGAGGCACTACAGCGGGTCATCTTCCGTACGGCTGCCATCAAGGCCGATCGTATCCGTGTCGGCCTCATCGGCGCAGGCAGCTTCGCTCAAGGCATGCACTTGCCAAACATGGTCCGTTTGCGCAGGAAATACCAGCTTTACTGCGTTGCCAGCCGCACTGGAGCTACGGCTAAAGCAGTCGCCGAACAATTCGGCGCGTCCTTCAGCACTACGGAGTACGAACGTGTACTGGAATCCCCCGATGTTGACTTGGTTCTTATCGCCACTCGACACAATCTTCACGCCCGTCTGGCGCTTGAAGCTTTGCACGCTGGAAAACATGTCCTTGTTGAAAAGCCGCTAGCCATGAACGATGGGGAGCTAGCTGCTATTGCCGAATTCTTTGCTGGTCACGACTCGGGGCGCCTGCTGTGTACGGGTTTCAATCGCCGCTTTTCTCCCGCCATGCGCAAGGCAAAGGATTTGCTGGCTGATGTAACGACGCCCTTGATTGTTAATTATCGCATGAACGCTGGCTACACTCCACTCACTCATTGGATACACGGACTCGAGGGCGGCGGCCGCAATATCGGCGAAGCCTGCCACATCTATGACCTCTTTAACTATCTTACAGGATCGCGAGTGTGCAGCGTTGACGCACGGTCGATTGCACCCCATTCTAAGCAATGGACTCGCAATGACAACTTCGTTGCGGTCATTGGCTACGAAGACGGGTCTATTTGCACCTTAACGTATACGGCTCAGGGCAGCAGCCAATTTCCCAAGGAGCAGATGGAAATCTTCGCCGGCGGCTTTGTCATATCGATGGACGACTTCAAATGCATCAGTATTGCCGGTTCGCGACGCTCCGGGTGGGCGTCCAAATTCGTTCAAAAAGGACAGCTTGAGGAACTTGAGGCTGTGGCGAACACACTTTGTGAGGGTGCGGACTGGCCCATTTCTCTTGAAGATCAGCTGCAGGCTACCAGCACAAGCTTTGATGTGGAACGGCAAATCTGGACGACCGAGAACCATAATCAGGAGAGCGCGGCGATATGTGCGGAATAACGGGGGTGTTCGTTCACGGCGAAGGACGGATAGACCAAACAGACCTGACCGCCATGCGCGACACCATGGTCCACCGCGGTCCCGATGGCGGCGCTAATTGGATTTCGCCTGATGGGAAGACAGGTCTCGCCCATCGCAGGCTTTCCATTATTGACCTGAGTGCGGTCGCCTCCCAACCCATGTCAAACGAAGATGGTAGCGTTTGGATTACTTTCAACGGAGAGATTTACAACCACACGGAGCTTCGTCCGGACCTGATTCGGCGCGGACATCTTTTCCGAACGGACCACTCAGACACCGAAGTGCTGGTGCACGGGTATGAAGAGTGGGGACTGGATGGATTACTTGAGCGTATTGCTGGCGATTTCGCCTTCGGGATCTGGGACGCGCGGCGGCGAATCCTGAGTCTGGCACGCGATCGCATCGGCGTCAAACCGCTCTATTTCTCGCCCCAGGCCAACGCCCTATTTTTCGGTTCGGAAATAAAAGCTATCATCAAGCATCATGGCGTCGAGAGAGACATTGACGTCATGGCTATGTATCACTATCTCACTTTCATGTCTGCTCCAGCGCCGCTCACACTCTTCCGTGGGATCTATAAACTTCCAGCAGGATATCGTCTTCAGGTCCACAACGACGGCCACCTTGAAGCGCGCCGATATTGGGACGCCGTACCCGGACAGGGGATTCCCGCATCTGAAACCCGAGGGCTATCCGATGCCGCTCTCGAAGACTTCTACGTTCAGGGGATCCGCAAACGCCTGCGCGCTTCCGTCAAGTGCCGGATGATGTCCGATGTTCCGTTTGGAGTATTCCTTTCCGGAGGAATCGATTCCTCGCTGAACGTTGCGCTGATGAGCGAATACACGTCTTCGCCCGTAGAAACCTTTACTGTCGGGTTCCGCGATCATGTGCATCTTAACGAACTCGACGAGGCCGGCCTCATGGCCAAACGATTCAACACCAATCACCATGAGGTCCTAATTGGCGAAGGGGAGATGTTCGGCTGCCTCGATGACCTGATTTTCCATCAGGACGAGCCCATTGCCGATTGGGTATGCGTACCCCTCTACTTCGTTTCAAAACTAACTCGCGATGCTGGCATCACTGTTGTCCAGGTTGGAGAGGGTTCTGACGAACAGTTCTGCGGTTATCAGAAGTATATGGATTACCTCAGGCTATACCGCGATTATTGGCGGCCATTTCGTAGATATCTGCCTAAATTCGCTCAGCGAGGCCTCGCCGCGGCCGCCGGCAGTATTGCAGCCATTCGCCCCGGTTTCTCTTTTAATGCCGATATCCTAGACCGTGCTGCACGCAACCGTGAGATGTTCTGGACGGGAGCCGTTGTTTACTGGGACATCCTCAAACGACCCCTTTTGCGTCCAGAATGTCTCCAGTCCTACATTCCCCCGAAAACGGTCTGTGATGAGCAGATGCTGCCCGCATCCTATTTTCAACCGGATAGTTACAACGTAGTCCGTAGCTTCCTCGAGCAATTCGATGCCGATTATCCTGGCAACGATGTGCTCTCAAGGATGGTGTACAACGAGTTCAAGCATCGTCTGCCTGAACTTCTGCTCATGCGCGTCGACAAGGTCACAATGTCAGAGTCTCTTGAGGCGCGCGTCCCCTTCCTGGATCACCGCTTGGTAGAGTTTTCGATGGACATCCCCATGGGGTGGAAAACCCGTGGCGGGGTCGCCAAATACCTGCTCAAGAAAGCCGCTGAGGGTATCATTCCCAACGAAACCATCTACCGTGTTAAGAGGGGTTTCGGTGCTCCGATGTCGAACTGGCTGAAGAGCGGCTTCGGCAAGTTCGTGCAAAAGAGCATCCTCACTTCCGGTCTCGTTGAACAGGGCTACTTCCATACCGACCATATCAACCGCCTATTTGCTGACCATAGAAACGGACGCCGCGAAAATGCCGCCCAGCTTTGGGTACTTTTCAATCTCACCGCTTGGTACTCTTATTGGATTCAGGGCAAAGAGGTTGGGGTCGCTTGAAGGCCCTCATTGCAAAGGTTCGGCGCGCATTCAGGAAGCCCCCTCGCATCATTCTGATCCGCCTCCGCCAGGAGATAGCGGCGGCCATCGACAAACATCTGTCCCAGTCGAGGCCCACACGTCTCACCGAACAGCGACTTATTCGGAATCTTCGCGCGCGAGATCTGGTTGACCTCTGGGAACGGCTTGCACGACGACCCTATCCCGCAACCCTCTCCGCCAAATGCGCCTCCCAAGTGGACCGGTGCTGCCCCGGCACGCGTGAAAGCATTATGAAGAGGGCACGCCATGCCCTTGAGCGGCGTATTGACCTACTGGGTACTGGACCAAGAATGCTAGGTCGGCCGATTGATTGGGAATGTGACCTTAAGACCGGTTACCGCTGGCCTAGGGCTTACGCCAAATCAATCGAATACAGCAATCTCAGTCAGGCGACCGACGTGAAGGTACCGTGGGAGATCTCGCGATTGCAATGGCTCATTCCCGTGGGGCAGGCATATCTGCTTACTCAAGACGAACGATACGCAGAATCCGTTCACGATGTCATTATCGAGTGGCTGGAGGGTAATCCTTACGCCCGAACCGTCAATTGGTCCTGTACCATGGAAGTCGCCATGCGGATTTTCACTCTGACATGGCTCTTTCATGTCTTCGCTGGCAGCAAATCCTGGCACAATCGCGATTTTCGCTTTCGTCTCCTCCAGTCCATCTATCTGCACGCAGAGTACACGGAACGCCATATCGAAGTTTCGGATATTGCTGGCAATCACTACACCGCTGATGCTGCCGCATTAGTTTTCGCCGGACTGTTTTTTGGTCAAGGCGAGCAGCCGGATCGTTGGCTCGTCCACGGCTGGAAGACGCTCTGTAGTGAGTTGCCCCGTCAGGTCTACAGCGACGGCGTCGATTTCGAAGCTTCCATTCCTTATCACCGCTTGGTTCAGGAACTATTTCTCTTTCCGGCGATATATCGGCAACTGCATGGGTTGCCCTTGGACAATTCCTACCGTGTCCGTGTCGAGACAATGGCACACTTCAGTGCAGCCTATTCGGCTCCCGACGGTTCCTGCCCCCTCTGGGGTGATGCGGATGACGCACGCACTCTTCCTTTTGGAGGTCAGCAGTGCAACGACCATCGCTATCTCGTCGGACTAGGGGCAGTCAACTGGACTTCCGATGATCTTGCCCGCAAATTCTCCGGTCCGCTCGATGAGATCTTTTGGATTTTCGGGCCTGACTCATGTGACTGGCTCTCCGCACAGGCAGGCTGCGAAGAGATCACCTCGGAGCATTTTCCCGGTGGCGGCTTCTTCATTATGCGTAACCGCGACGATCGAATATTCATCGACTGCGGTCCCGTCGGTTTGGGCGGGCGTGGTGGTCATGGGCACAATGATTGCCTCAGTTTCGAAGCGACGCTGGATGGAGTGCACCTGATCACCGATTGCGGGGCATACGTCTATACTGCCTCTGCTGAGGAGCGAAACCGATTCCGCTCCACCACCGCGCATAACACCCCTCTTGTCGACGGCGAAGAGATAAACCGATTCGTCGCATGGGATGCTCTCTGGTCCCTGCATTACGACGCCAAACCCGAGCTCCGCAAGTGGAAGTCGTGCGCGGAGGGAGACGAGTTCGAGGGTTCACACTCGGGTTATCTCAGACTGCCCGGTCAAGTTCGGCCCCTCCGAAGGATTCAGCTTGAGCACAGATCTCATAAGCTCCGTATTCGCGATTCCTTCGAGGGCTCCGGCAGCCACAAAGTCGAGATCCCGCTCCACCTCGACCCGGGCGCTAGGGCAGACATTATCGAACCGGGATCCGTGCAGTTGCGGACTCGCAACCGGCGCTTTCTCCTGGAGTGGATCGAGCCTTTATCGTGGAAATTGTCCATCGAGCCCTGTCGCATTTCTCCATCCTACGGCGTATGCCTCCCATCTTGCAGACTCGTGTGGAGGCGTGAAGGTTCGCTGACTGATCTTAACATCGCAATCGTCTCTGCAAATGGCTGAAGGTAAGCGTGACAGTCTAATGTGTACTAGGTCTCCGTATAATTGGGTATGAATGTGCAGAATCCAGAAGCTTATGTCTTGAGCTGCTATCCGCTTTCCGGCGGCTTCCGAAAGGCAGTGGAGAGAGTGGCAGGCACCAACGTTGTCTATATCTCAGTTGCTGAGCTTCGCAGGATGAGCTTTGCAAAGATGGTCTTCTTCTTGAGGAAGATGCATAAAAAGGCGATCCTTTACATTCCCCTCGAAGATCCACAGAGCGAGTCTATGTATCCCCTTATTCTCGGACTTGTCGCGCTTTCTTCGGTCGAGAGTACCGTGGTGGTTGGCGCGGATTGCTCGTTGCGAGATGTTCGAAAATCCGAAATCTTCTCTGCTATACCGCGTGTCGGAGTCGGGATGATCTCAGGCCTGTTGGCCCTGGCCTGGAGTCAGTTTGCCGGAGCATTGTTGGTGAACCGCCAGCGGCGAGAATGTGCCGATATACAATCGAAACGTCAGATCCTATATGTCAATACTAACTATTGGTTCGGAATTCGTGTCGGTGGTTCCATTGGGCACATTGCAGGGGTCATAAACGCCTTCTCAGATTTGGGATATGGGGTCGATCTTGCCAGCGCCAGTCCGCAGCCAATGACCCGTCCTGCCGTGCGGCAGATCCCTATCAAAGGGCTCAGAACCCAAGCCTATCCGATCGAACTTAACTTGCTACGCTTTCACTGGCATGTTTGGAACCAGTTACGAGCTCTCAATGGGGCTTGCTATCGCTTTATCTATCAGCGAATGTCTCTGTTCAACTTTGCCGGTGTGGCTTTATCCAGGTTATGGCGCATTCCTCTCGTCCTCGAATACAATGGCTCTGAGGTGTGGATTAGCCGAAATTGGGGTAAGCCACTGCGCTTCTCGGCATTAGCAACTACTCTCGAAGGCGCTTGCCTTCGTCATGCCCATCGCGTGGTCGTGGTGTCCCGGGCCCTAGCCGAAGAAGTAATTAGACGCGGTGTTGACCCTAAGCGCGTAGTCTGCTACCCAAACTGTGTCGATCCCTCCCACTTCAGTCCCGAGGCCGTGCCGAAACGAGAGATTTCTGTCATTCGTGAACGCCACGGCATCGCTCCAGATGAGTGCCTCGTTTCCTTCGTTGGCACCTTTGGCCGATGGCACGGCGCCCCTGTCTTTGCCGAAGCCATTCGCAACCTCATCGAGAGACACCCGTCTTGGCTGGGAAGGGGCAAAGTTCGCTTTGCAATGATCGGCGATGGCGCCACAATGCCCGATGTGCGAAGACTCATCGGGTTACCGGAATACGCGAAGTGGGTCCTCTTTACCGGCCTTGTTCCACAGAGCGAAACTGTAAAATATCTCGCGGCTTCGGATATTCTCGTCTCTCCCCATGTGGCCAACGCCGACGGCAGCCGGTTCTTCGGCTCGCCAACCAAGCTCTTCGAGTACATGGCCATGGGCAAGGGCATCATCGCGTCTGACCTCGACCAGATCGGGGAGGTTCTCGCCGCAGGAATTCGCATCTGGTCCGACTCTCTCGATTCCCGTCCGTTCGCGTCCGCCATTCTTGTTCGCCCCGGAAATGTAGACGATCTAAATCGGTCCCTCAGGTTCTTGGTCGAACGGCCAGCCGTGCGCCGCGCGATCGGGGTGGCCGCCCGCGGCGATGTACTGCGAAAATACACATGGCATCATCACGTAACAAAGATATTGGATTCCCTCGAAGAAGCCAAGTGCTCGGAGGCCGCGAATGCTATGCGTGAGCGAAAAACTGAGCTCTAAGCCTCTCGATTTCCTTCTCCTTCTCTGTCTGCTCTTTTGGATACCCATGGAGAACACTTTTATCGGTCGAGGATACATACATTTACTAGACCTGCATGCCTCTGACACCGTTGGCGCTACCCTACCCCGAGATATCCTACTGATCTGCGCTCAGTCCCTGCTACTGGCCACCATTGTAGCTCCTATACTGGTGATGATTTGTTCTACCTCACGTTCCTATAGGCCGGGAGCTGTTACATTGTTTCGTGCAGGCTTGATAGCCTGGATACTTGGCGCCACGATTAGCACGATGGCACACGTAGGGACTGCTGACGTCGATTTCGACTATGCCGCCGGTATACTGTCTGGGGCCCTCGTCTATTATGCTGCCCGGCGCGTGAGATTCAGAGCCTTGCGCGATTACGAGCTCGCCTTTCGCGCTATAGCATTGGGCGCTTTACTCCCGTCCATCTATGACCTCTATCGATATCATGCCGCTTGGGGCTTCCCCTCACTCATGCAGATAATTACGATCAAGTACGATCCACACTATTGGGCGCTCAACTGTTTTTTTGGCAACCCTGACAATGCCAGTTGCGCCTATGGGATATTCTCCATGATCTGCATGCCAGTAGCATTCGGTAAACAGTTCGGCTTCGCTACTCGCGTGATAGCGTGGCTCACGCTGATAACCGCTTCCCTCAACACGTTATTGACCATGTCGCGGACAGGCATACTGGCGCTTTTCCTTGCAATGCTAGTTACGGCTACTTTTGAGCGTAGCCGAAGGCTGCTGTTTAGCATAGTCATTGCGAGCGTGATGGCAGTTGGTACAACTATTGTGGGTGGGCATCTGACGCACCTACTGGAGTATTTTAAGGTGGCGGCGACCTACGATATGGGGAACGCAAACGTGGAATCTCGCATCGAGAGCATGCGGGAAGGTTGGACGGCCTTTGAGAGGGAACCCATCGCTGGGTTGGGCCCTGGCCAAAGCAAACGGGTCATAGATGAAACGGTGCCGCACGAGATGATTATCTGGCAGGCCGCTGAGTGTGGGGTGTTCGCCGCGATTGGTGTGTTGTTAATGGCTGGTGGATGTCTGTGGGAGCTCGCATCGGTGACGATATCAGGTGCTAGATCGATGCAGTCGCGACTCGAGTTCCTATATTTGCTTGCGCCGGCAGTATACTTTGGCAGAGGACTGGTATCAGATTTGACAATTAACAATTCGTTTGTAAACACTTGGATATGTCTTGTTATGGCGGCTCTAGGTATTGTGGAGACTACACGTGCTGGCGTCGTGGCTTGGAGCGACGGTCTGGACGGCGGAGAGGGGGCTACGGCTGGCTCGCAGCGGCGGACCCCGGCTCGGGCATTGCATTAAGGTGTTTGTCCATGCTAAGGGGAATACCGCGCCGACGTATTTCTTAGAAGTGAGGGACGTCCGGAACCAGCAACCAGCAGCGCGGGCCTTCCAGAAACGGCACAATAGAAGGGGGAAGGCGGCGTCTCTGGCGATCAACAGTCAAAACCATGGCCCCAAGGCGGCTTTGAATCATATTGTGCCCGCTGGGTTCGCTGCCAGGGCGCGAAATCTTTTTTGGGGCGGGCCAGAGCGCAGGCAATTCTTTGGCCATGTGAGTGCCACTTTTGCTGTTCGCGTCGTCCTGATTGCGACTGGGTTGATTACGTCCATCATGACGGCACGAATACTAGGACCGGCGGGACGTGGCCTCTTCAGCGCTACTTTTGTTATGGGTGCGATGGGAGGTCAATTTGCAAACCTCGGGATGCATTCTGCTAATACGTACTATGTGGCTAGAGATCGTGGTCTCTTCCCCCAGTTAGTGTCGAATGCTTTATGCATGGCGTATGTTATTGGCGGTTCTTTGGCACTGCTACTCTGTGGCCTCTTTATCCTACGCCCATCGTGGGCGCCGGTGCATGGCGAACTGTTGACCATCGGGCTTATTCTCATTCCGGTTAGTTTGAGTCAACTGCTTCTCCAAAATCTGCTGCTCGGCGTAAAGGATATCAGATGGTATAACATTGTCGATGTAATATTTCGAACTAGTTTTGTGATCGTTCTTGGTCTGTGCTGGTTGGCTGTGCGCCGATTAAGCCCTGAACAGGTAGCACTGGTATCACTATCGACCACCGGAGTCGCGGGTGGTGTTCTCGCCTTTCGCAATGTATTCTTGGCCGGGCATCTTCCGCGGCCCAATGTTGCGCTGTTTCGTAAACAAGCAGATTTTGGCATGCGGTCCTACCTTACGTGTCTGAGTGGATATGCTGTCCTAAAGTCGGATGTTTTGCTGGTCAAATACCTGGCTGGCGCCACTGCTACTGGTCTATACTCGCTTGCCTCGAGCATGACGGATTTCATATATACTTTTCCGGCCGTGGTGGGCATGATTTTGTTTCCGATGCTTGCGGGGAGCGGCGACCTTAATTGTAAATGGCGTAGGGCGCGCAAGACGACACTTGGAGTCAGTGGAATAATGGCCCTCATTGCTGCCTGTGCAGCGCTTGTCGCTAAGCCTATAACTGCGTTTATGTTTGGTCGTGCATTTTTGCCCGCAGTGCCGGCTTTCCTCATTCTCTGTGTGGCAATTGTCTTTTATGGAGCGAACAACGTGGTGAGTATCTTCTTTTCATCATGTGGTCAGCCGTGGCGATCAGTATGGCCATGGTCGGCCGCCGCAGGCCTAAACATTAGCCTGAATCTGGTAATCATACCGCGGTGGGGAATCGAAGGCGCCGCGTTTTCGTCGCTTATTACCTACGTGGCACTCTTTCTTGTGCAGTATCTCCTAGCGACGCTGTATGTCCGGGGAAACGTAGAGAGCTCAACCGACCCTTTGAATGCGTGAGGGCGAAGTTTAAAATACTACTGTAGGGTTGGGGCATCTCGGGCAGTCTACCATCTGGCGGGATACAACGAGTGGTGTTGACCTGCCCCCCGAAAAATAGACCAGAGGAAATGTGACTTCTCCGATAGCATGGCCCGGCAGGGCCGAGGAGGAGTCGTGCGGAAGAGTCGATTCACAGAGGAACAGATCATCGGCATCCTGAAGGAGTCCGACGCCGGAGTGCCGACGCGTGAACTGTGCCGCAAGCATGGGATCACAGGGCAGACCTTCTAC
>JASHRH010000166.1 GCA_030037475.1 Acidobacteriaceae bacterium | reverse complement strand
GCCGGCCAGCGAAGCCATGGCTGTGCCGCAAATGCCGATGAGATGAATGTGTTTTTTATCCTGCATGAGGAAATTCAGAGACAGCGGGCTCCAGATATCGTAGCAGCGGCTCATCGCTGTCCAGGGTCAGTTCTGCTTCGATCCCTAACGGCAACGTGACATTGCCGCCGGAAACATGGCCGGAGCGAAGACCGATGGCAATGGGCACGTCGAAGTCGCAGAGAACGTCGAGGATGACCTGATCCAAGAGGCGGGGATCTGTGACGCCCCTGTCGCAGCCGAGCATTTCGCCGAAGATGAATCCGCGGACACCTTCGAATTTTCCGGCAAGGATCATCTGGCGTAACATGCGATCGATGCGGTACGGCTTCTCGCTTTGGTCTTCAACGAACAGCAGTTTCCCTTCCGTCTGCGGCGCGTACGGTGTGCCCAGCATGGACGTGAGAATGCTGAGGCAGCCGCCATGGACGACACCGCAGGCGCGACCGTGCCGCAGGACGCGGATTCCCTGCTCCGGACCAACCTGAACCAAGCCACCGCTCAACGCAGATTGAAAGCTGGGCAGGTGAACTCCGTTGTCGACTGAAAAATCCGCCGCGGCCATGGGACCGTGGAAGGCGACGAGCCCGATCTGGTCGAGAAGCCGGGTCTGCAGGACGGTCACGTCGCTGTAAGCCAGGAAGGGCTTCGGGTGAACGCGGATGAGATCGAGGTCGATCCCGGCGAGCAGATAGTTCGATCCATAACCGCCACGAGCGCAGACGATCGCCCCGACATCCGGATCGGCAAAGGCGCGGTGCAGATCGGCGAGACGCTCTTCCGGCGTTCCGGAGAAATACGGCGACTGCCTGCCGTACAGATGCTCCGCGGCAACGGCGTCATAGCCCAACGCTCGGAGAGCCTCAATGCCTCGCGTGATGCGTTGCGGGTCAGCGCTGCTGGCAGGCGCGACCACGGCAATGCGCGCTCCGGGAAGGAGAGCCGGTGGTTTCAGAACGAGATCAGCCAAAGAGTGTCTCTCCTGTTGCGATAAGCTCGGCAGGACCGGTGAGAGTCATCTCTGCGCCCGAGCCGGCCCACTCGACATGCTGCGTGCCGCCGGGAGCATGGACGGTGAGCGGGGATTTACCACCGCAGTGGGCGATCACCGCAGCCGCGCAGGCGCAGGTTCCGGTGCCGGAGGAGGTCGTAGGGCCGACACCGCGTTCGAAGATTCGAATCTCGATCTCATCGGTGCGGATCATCTGCAAAAACAGCACATTGATCTGCTGTGGATATTGCCGGTGAAAGCAGATCTCACGGCCCAGTTCGTTCCAGCCGAGGTTATGCGCACGGAAATTCTCGTCATCGACAACGATGACGAAATGCGGGTTGCCCATGGAGACGTAGATCCCACGCACCAGGGTCTTGTCGGCGAGCGTCACCTGCGCAGGCTCGATCTGCGGAACGCCCATGCCTGCGGCGATCAGGAAATGGCTGCCGGCGGCTTCGACAATGCGGCAGGTTCGTGGGCCCGCGTCGGTATCGAGCGTGATTTCCTGCCCCGGACCAACGCCTTCGGTGTGCGCCAGCCAGGCGGCGGCGCAGCGCGTACCGTTGCCGGAGATTTCCGCGATGGAGCCGTCAGCGTTCACGAGACGGATGCGGCCGGCGCGGGGGCTGGTGCGTTCCAGGAATTCCACGCCATCGGCGCCGACGCCGATATGACGCTCACAGAGCTTCCTGGCCAACTGCGGGTCGCACACGCCTTCAGCAATCAGAAAGTCGTTGCCGCAAGCCTGCACCTTGGCAAAACGCATTCCATGTCCTCCCAAACGTACAGGGTACCGCGTCCAGGGATCAGGGAGTGGGCTGCCGGTTCAGATCGGAGCGATAGAAGCGCACACACGGTTGGCCGGTGGAGCAGACGATGTCGATGAGCGTGAGTCCCCCGGGGTGGGCGGCGACGGCCTGAGCGACGGCGTCGTGATCGGAGGCGATCACAAAAGTGGCCGACTGAGCCGGATGCTGGAGCGCGGGGATCCAGAGGTAGTAGTCGGTTTCGTTGATGGTGCGGCGCAGCGGGATGCCGGCGCGCTCGAAAGCGCCGGGATGGTCGGAGGTCCAGACCAGAATCTTCCCTTCCTGCGGGAGCCGGTCGAGTTCGCGGGCGTAAGCGGCCTCAAAAGGGGTGCGGGTGCGGGAGTTGGCAATGGCCTCGCCGAGAACCAGCGGCGTGGAGTGGATGAGGAATGCCGT
This sequence comes from Acidobacteriaceae bacterium, assembly GCA_030037475.1. GTDB lineage: Bacteria > Acidobacteriota > Terriglobia > Terriglobales > Acidobacteriaceae > Palsa-343. The sequence continues at coordinate 347 of JASHRH010000166.1, read as the reverse complement.
GTCCGCGAAGATGAGCAGCATCGAGGCAAGCAGGATGAGCTGGGCATGGCGGTGCCAGCGAATCTCCGCGCGGGTAATAAGCCAGGCGATGAGGAAACCCAGGCCCAGCGCGAAGCCGGGCAGCATTTCCATGCCGTAGCGCGTGTTGTACCAGGAGTGCGGAAACCAGAGGGGGAAAAAGATCGGCACCCATCCGTACGATACCGCATAGGTGTAGAACGGGACGGGCATCCAGAACAGGAGCAGAGGCAGGATGGACTGACCATGCCAACGGGCCAATGCCAGCACGGTTCCGGCGACGGCGAGGATCAGAACCACGTCGGTGAACGAGTGCGGCGCGACACCGA
>JASHRH010000165.1 GCA_030037475.1 Acidobacteriaceae bacterium | reverse complement strand
ACGCTCTCGCTACCGATCGCGGCGATCTGCGTGCCGCCGCGCTGCAGGTTGAGATACGGCCCCTCGCCGGCGGAGGTATCCCCGTTCAGCGCCAGCTCGGCGTCTACCGCCGTGACCGACAGCGACGTGAACGCTCCGGTGTTCGGTGTCGTGCCGCCGATCGGACCGGGTGACGGCAGCGCGGACGTGCTGCCGCCAAGTGCGACGGACGTGCCGGCGATCGTGATCGCGTCGTTGGCAAGATCGGCATTCGTGACGAGGCCGGTTGCGGTCAGCGCGCCGGTAATCGTCGGGCTCGCGATCGTCGGCGAGGACGCCAGCACCATGTCTCCGGTGCCGGTGACGGCGTCGGAGAGCGTGACGCCGCCATAGGTCAGCGCGCCGGTAAGCGACAGCGACGTGAACGCTCCGGTGTTCGGTGTCGTGCCGCCGATCGCGGGCGGCGTCGCATAGTTCTGCGTCGCGAATGTGCCGAGGGAGACACCATTGGTCTTGGTGACCGCGATCGCCCCGGCGTCGGACAGCGTCGCGTCGCCGGACAGCGCCACAGCTGTCGCGGCGCCCGAGCCATTGCCGACCCATAGATCCCCGGCCGCCAGAGTGGGGAGCTGTCCAGACGCGAGTGAGCCGGCGATATTCGAGAACTGCGGCTGCGACGACAGCGGAACGCCGCCGGTGGAGATTCCGTAGATCCACTGATTAGTGGCGCCGCTGTACGCCTCCACGCCGCCGAGAGTGGAGACCGTCGGCAGCGGCAGGTCGGCGCCAATGAGAGCGCGGGTGGACGGTTCCGCAGAGTTGCCGCTCGTCGGGCCGGCCAACACAGTGTTGGCCGCCGCGGGCGCGAGTGCCAGGGAGCCGGAGGAGACACCGAAATTGACGTCGTAGCCCAGACCCAGCGTGACGACACCGTCATCGAAACTGGATGTCAGCGGAGGAGTGGTCTGCACGTCGGCGCCGGATAGAGCCGGCGTGAACGTCGGCGGCGAGGCGCTCGGGTCGAGCGTGCCGATCACGGCGTAGCCATTCCCGCCGCCGTATTTGTACCAGACGTAGTTCGTGAACGATGTTTCAACCAGGCAGTCCGTCCCGACCAGCGGCGCCCCCGGGCACGAGGACAGCAGCGACTGAGCGTGCATCCCGAGCAGCCCGTTGATGTCGCTGTAGGCCGCCGCGAAGTTTTGCTGCACCGGCCCGCTGGCCAGCGGACTGCCATAGGCCGGCACGTTCGGATTGATGGTGCTCTGAGCGTGCAACTCCCCTCCGGCGAGCGCCAACGCCAACGCCGCTGCGAGGACCGTGAGGCTGGCAGCCTTGCTCATCACGCAATCACTCCCCAGATCGACGACCCGTAGTAGTGCACGACGCAGCCGCCGCCGTTCACCGCGATCACGAAGGACGCGAGGCCGCAGATGCTGTCCCCTTCCGGCGCGTTGATCGAGATGTTATAGGCGTTGGCGTTGCGCGACAGGTCATCCACGCGGAACTCCTGATTAGTGGCGGCGGCGGACGGCAGGTTGACGGGCGTGGCCGCCACGTCGGTCGTCCTGTTCAGGCCTATGGCGTAGTCCGAGACAGCGGATACCGTGACGGCGCCGCTGCTGGTGACTATGCGGCCTGGGCTGACGCGCGATCCCAGCGAGACGGCCTCGGACAGCTCCGTGATCAAGTTAGAGAGATTGCCGTCGTCGAGCACATCAATGCCCAGCGTCTCGGAGATGTAGTTGGCCAGCGCCGCCGAAGTCATGCTGGCCAGCCGCGCCGTCGTGTTGTAGAGCTGCGGATCTGCTATGCCCGGCTCGACGCCCGTCGAGACTACTGACAGAGCCTGATAGACCGACGGCTCGTACACGTTGGCCCCATCGCCGGTGGCGAACGGGACATAGTCAACCTCCAGAGCCATTATTCTACCTCTTGACCGTCTGCCATGGATCGCGCGCGCCGTCCGGGAGCTGCGTCACCACGACCTCCTCGGCGTGCCCGCACCACGGACAGGCGCGAGCCACCTCCGGCTGCGGCTCGAACTTGGGCGCGGATGACTGCAGCGTCAGCACCGCCGCGACGTGTTGCTGGTATCGCAACCGCACTTGCTCCGAACCCTCGCGTCGCAGCTTGGTCTGATCCTCGCGACTACGCGCGCTCTGCAGTCGTGCCTGAGTATCGTGTATGATCTTGTTGATGTCGGCCTGCGCACTGTCGCGCAGACTCATGGCGCGCGCGCGGAAGTCAGTGACGGCTCGCGTCATCTCCGGCGTCTGCCGCATGAATGTCGGCACGTGCGTCGTGCCGCGCGAGGAGCAATGCTCGCACTCGACGAAATATTTCGTCCTGCTGCGCCAGACCTTCAAGATGCTCTCCTCAGTTGCCGGGGGACGCGACGCCCCAATACCCGCTGCCCCAGCCGGCAAGATTGTCGTTCGCGACGCCGTAGGCGAAGTAGGGCGCATCGTTCACGACCGGCGTGTAATATTTGTCGATCCGCACGGCCGCCGGCTTCAGGCTCAGATAGCCGCCCGTGAACATGGCCAGCGTCACAGCGTCCGGGACGGGCCCCGTGAGAGCCATGCACATGTGCATGCCCTGGAGATCCTGGATCAACACACCGTAATCCGTCGCCGCAAAGGCCGCGTTCCACACGGCGTAAGCGCCGGGAATGGATCCGTTCCAATGGTTCGCCGCAACTCGTGCGTAGAGCAGCGTGCGATACTGCAGATCGGGAAGTTCGACGAGTTCAGTCTGATTCACGTCTGCCGACCAACTTCCCTCTCTCCAGCCTTGTCCGTCCACATCCCAGCTAAAGAACACTCCGGTCAGCGGCGTCGTTATATATCGCGTGAGGCCGATCCATTGCCCGCAGACGTCAAGCTGCGCGCCGGCCGCGACGTCCAGATCGAACAAGCCGGGCATCGACTGTAGGAGGGCTATATTGTCCGCAAGCGCCTGCAGGGTGGCCGACACCATGCTCACGAACTTCGGCTTGGAAATATGCTCGCTCGTGATGTCCGAGATCCAGGCCGCCACGGTGCCGGGCGAGGGGCCGACGTTGACGTCCCACTCCAGGCCGCTATCCCATGTGCCGCCGCTGTCCCAATCCTGTATGAATGACACGCCGCCCTCAACTCGTCGCGTTCACGGTCACATTGGTCGTCAGGCATACCGCGGCTTGATCGAACGCGATGTCCACGTCTTGCGCCTCTGGCTCGTTTGGTGAAGGCGCCTGCAGGATGGACGTCACATTGTAGGTGGCCGACAGGGCGTCGAGCTGCGTCTGCGACAGTCCGGTGCCGGTCGTGGCCGCATCGCCGCTTAGATTGGCTGGCGACCATAGCTTGTTCAAATAACTGTCGCCGCCTATGGCGAGGCCAGAGATATACTGCGCCACGGCTTGCTGGATGGCCGCTGCGGCGGCCGATGTGTAGCCGGACAACTCCGTGATGTTCACGACGACATCGATCGTGATCTCGTCGAGCTGGTAGTAGCTGATGACATCCGGCACGCCGTTCTCATCGACGTAGGTCCCGCTGGTCGTGCCCAGCGTGGTCGTGCCTGGAGACTTGGTGCCGCCGATGGCATCTACGATGTCCTGCACGCCGCCGCCGAGAACAACCGCGTAGATGGAATGCGGCCCTTGGCCGTTGGCGTCGTTATCGTCGGTGTCGTTTTCGTACACGTACGATCGCTGCACGCCGCCGACACTCTCAACGGCACTCCAGATCGACTCTAGAACTGTGGACGCCGGACCGGCCGTACTATTGGAGATCTGCTCGCGCAGTTCGGCGTCATCCTGCACCGGCGCGCCGGCCACGGCCGGCCCGACATTGACGGCGGACTGCCAGCCCAATGTCGGGGTCAGTATCTGATCGATGTCACCGGGCGCGAACGTTGTGTCCCCGAGTGCCGTCGCCGTTATCGTCACCTCAATCTCGCCGCTCTCCGGGATCGTGACCGGAGACGGCAGATTCCAGACCGTGCCCTGCCCTTGATTATCACCGACCTGGCCGCCAGTGATCGCCGTACCGGAGGTGCCGCTCACCGTCAGAGTATCGGTGCTGTAGCTGGCGCTCTGTCGTCGCACGCCGACGAGCTTCGCGAGACTGGACAGTCCGCTGCCTTGCGCTCCGTTCGGACTGTAGCTGTTGTACGCTGCGATCGTGGCTTGATTGCTGTCGTTGATCGCGTTGGCGAAGATGGCCAGAAACTGCCCGTCCTGACTGTCGTCGTCGAGGTTGGCGTCGGATCCGTAGATGCTCCAATAGGCGGCCTGCAGCTCCGCGAAGATGTCGGAGTAGTCCGGCGCGTAGATACCGGTGCTATCTATAGTACAGGCCAGCGTCATAGCGTCACCGGGCCGACGGCGGCCTCCCCGTAGGCCGTCTGTATCGTGCAGGACACGATCAGCGCGCGCGTCACGGGATCGACGCTGCTCTCGTAGTCATTGATGCTGGTGACCCCGCTCGTGTCGAGGATCCTGCTCTTGATCGCCATATCACGCAGCGTCGAGTTGCCATATCCGAGGATCTCCTGCGAATACGGTGTGCCGTCCGTCGTATCGAGAAACCACTCACCCTCCCACAGCAGCAGCCTGGTCATCACGGACTGGGCCACGGTCTGCGGCACGTCGATCCAGAAGTCTGTCTCGCCGCCGCCGATCACGTAGTCCCCGTTCTCGTCGAGTTTGCGATACCTCATCACGACCCCGGCGTCGGCGTTCCGGACGTGCCGCTGCCCGGCTGCACCCCGGTCACGGTCAGCGTGCTCAGCGTCACGTTATTCGCGGTGTCGGTCACGACGTTGCCTTTGATGCTGCCGGTCACGACCAGATCTCCCGTGATCTTCGCACCGCCCGGGGCCACAACATTGACGACATGCCCGGCCGCGATCTCGACGTAGCACTCGCCGTCGTCCGATCTGAGCTGCGCGCTGTCAGTGCTCGCCGCCGCAGACGGAAGGTTCGGCTGCGAGGTCGCGCCGGGGATGAAGAACCCATCCGAGAGATCATGCATCCGCAGCGTGGCCATGTTCTGCACGCCGCCGCTCTGCCACCATCCGTCGATGCAGCGCGCGGCGAACACCAGCAGACCCTCGTTGCCTTTTTGCAGCGGCAGCGTGAGACTGAATCCGCCGCCGCGCGGGAACACGACCGGACAGTCGACGCACAGCGAGATCGTCGTATCCACCCAGTTACCGTCCGGCGTGCGCGTCTGCGGTCGGATCGCCACCTGCGCCGTGCACGTCATGGCCGCGGCGTTGAATGACTGCAGGATGGCCGGCATCGCCGTCCACAGTCCGGCCTGCCATTGGCGCAGCGCGCCGCGCTGCTGCACCAAGCCGTCCTCCATGCGCTCGCGTCTATCCATAGGCCGCCACCGAGCTGCCGGCGGGGGCGCTCTGGTCGATGTTGAGCGCCGTGATTTTCGTCAGCCAGTCGCCACCGTGGCCGCGCGTGTCGCCCTCGTGACCGACGACGATGGCCCTGTAGAATCCGTCGCGGCTGGTGCTGGCGAAGAACTGATAGTCCTGATAGGCAGGAAATCCGACCGCCGAGTTGTTCTGCGTCTGCGTTATCGCGGCGTTGTCAATCTGCAGCCGCGTGCCGCACTTGATCAGCGGATTCAGCAGACACTTAACGAGTATGCCCTGCGGCGTGGCCTCCGGAACGCCGACCATGCCCGAGGCCGCGTTGATGACGACCGCCTCGCCGGGGAGGTAACCCGTGAGCGGTATGACGTTGATCTTACCATCCGGCCCCACGCTCCAGGTGCAGCCCGCAGAATCCGCGGCGTTGGTCATATGCTCGCGCCACAGACCAAATAGGACCTGTCCGCGCGGCAGGATACCGCCGGTCCCGATGCTATCCGGAATGTATCCGGTCTGCACGCCGCTACCGAATGCGGAACTACCGGCCTGCGCTGCGGTTGAGGAATTTACACTCTGCTGCAGGGCGCTGATTTTGGCCTGCAGATTGGACCCAGCGGATAATGTTTTATTGACGAACCCGAAGTTGTAGATGGCGTCAAAGTTCGATGCCATGATATCGAGAAATGAATCGATGTTGCTCAGGCGCCCGGTGCGCGTGCGGACGATTGACCCCTGGAATATGACTCCGAAGTTTCCGTCCTCGTAACCGGCTTGCAGCGTGACGCCTTGGAACTCCTTCTGAATCGTCGATACCGTGGCCTTGGCCAGGTTGAACACGCGAATGATCGCTGTCGGCGGCGTGTCCACGTCCATGGCGTTGACCTGGAACTGTATCCGAAACTGCGACAAGTCCAGGCCCGGCAGGCTGCTGTCCTGCGCATACTGCGCTGCGTTGATCGTGACCTGAGTGCCCGTGGCGGCCGCGGCCGGAGTTGCCGGCACCGGCAGCCCGCTGCCGCCGGGCGTGGGCGGTGTCCCGAACACGATCAGCGAGCACTTCCTGAGATACTGCTGACTCATGACGTTGGCGGCGTGATGAAGAACAGATTGCCCGTTGAACCAAGCGTCTCGTAATCCGGCACCAAGTCAGGATCGTTGGTGCTCTGCACGACCATGGCGCCGTCGATGTCCAAACTGGCGAACTGCTCCAACAGATCGCATCCCGTCACGAGCGGCGTGCCCATCAGAATGTTGTCCCCCTGGTCGTCCTGGATATCCATGATCCAGCAGTTGCTGAAGTTGTTCCACTTGATGATCAAATGATACGTCGTTCCGGCCAGCGAGATATCGAACTCCTGATTTTCCGGCTGCGTCGGCACCAGATATGGCGTGCCTTCGGCGAGACTGACCAGTGTCGCCGTCATCCGCCGGACTCGAAGCTCGCCGACGATGGCGCCGCAGACGAATTGAACGAGCTGCCCGTCGCGAGGCTCTGCGCGCCGAGGTTCTGCGTTGCGCCGTTGCTCTGCGGCGCGCTCATGACGGACGACGACGGCACCGATACGACTTGCGTGCTCACCAGGATCACCTCACGCATACTCACGACCAGGACCAGCGAGTTTTCAGTGTCGAGATCGGTCGTGGTCCGCAGCAGCGTGATCAGCATGTTCTGGTATGCGCGCTTCCCCGTGATCACGTCGAAGGCGCCACGCCCGGCCTGTAGGGCCAGGAAACCAGCATACACGTCGTCGACGTATCCGGTGTCGCCGCCGGCTTGCGGATCACTATTCGAGAAGCCGCAGCGCACGGTGAGCCGCGCTGGCTTCTTGAACGAGTGATCCGTCACGTCGGCGCCCTGCTCCACGGGGTTCTCCGTGACCACGAGCTCGTCCTCATGCTCCTCGGAGAGAGTCACGTCCGCGACAAAGCCACCGATGCTGCGCTGGCGCACCAGCACCGGCCCGACGAGACCGTTTGCGGCCGCGCTGAGCAGCGACGTACCGAATGGGATGCTCATCGCAGGACGATCCCGGCGTTTCGCGTCATGTCGGCATTCACGTCGGCCTGTCCGCGCATCACTTCCTGAGCCGTTGTCAGCGCCGTGGGGCCGGATGAAACGTGAATATCGGTCCTCTGATTGATCACGACGCTGCGGTCGCCGCCTCCAGCCTGCCTCTGAGCGGCCAGCCGCGATAGACCCTCGGCGAGGTCGCGAGCCTCCCTGATCTCACCGACGCCGGCCGGTCCGGGACGCTCGAAGTCCAGGAGAAACTCCTCGGCCGCCCGACCGGGGGGAAGATCACCGCGCCGCAGCCTCTCGCCGGCGCGACGCGCGCCCGCATCGGCGCTGCTCTGCATGGCCCACAGGACGTAGTTCACTTGATCCCGCAGCGAGGAACTCAGAAACGGTCGACCGAGGAATTGCTCGGCTTCGTCGAGGCGCGTACCGCGAAGCTGCGGAACACCCTGCGCACCGCGGCCACCGCCGACCGGATTGAGTGCCGTTGGACTCAGGTTGCCGCCGCTCTCGAGCAGCAGCCCCGATGCGATACCAAGCGCGCTGCTTTCGGGGTAGCCGGCTTCCTCTATTTGCTGGACGACCTGGCTAAGCCGCGACGCGCGCAGAGCCGACGACGCAGCCATAGGATGGTTTGGCTCCGGGGCGCCGACTGGCGGGGCGCCGACAAGGGGAACACCGGTGGGTGCTCCGGCCTTTTTCGGTGCCGGAGGGTGCGCTGGTTCGGCGGCGTTGAGTGGCTCGGGCGCCACGGCCTCGTAAAGGCCGTAGCCCGCGGCGCCGAGCAGCGCCAATGGCCCCAGTAAGCCTGCGCCAGTCGCAGCCTCAGCGGCCGTCGCGCCGGCGCCCGCGGCACCCATGATGCCGAGGCGCACGAGCACCGCACGCAAAAGCTTGTTTCCAAGCCAGCCGGCCAGCACTGTTGTGCCGAAGGAGCCGAGAGTAAGCTCCCAGCCCTTGGTGGCCGCGTCGACGCGGTTGATCCACTGCACGATCTCGTCGAGCGCGTCGATGCCGTGCTGGACCGGATCGATCAAATCCATCGCTATGCGCTGGCCCGTGATCCCAAGGTCGCTCTCGAGCCTGTTCAGGGACCACGTGAACGAACCTGGACCACCGGCTACGCGATCCGCGAACTGCTGCGCGTCGATGCCGGCCTCGCGCTGTCTCTGAGCGAACTCCTGCTTCGCCCTACGAATTCGGTCGCCAAACATCTCGAAATGAAGTAGATCTCGCTCGCTCAGGCCCGCCATCTGCGCGAACTGCACCTGCAGAAAGTATGGCAATCCGCTGTGCTGCAGAGTGGAGGCGATATCCTGCGGCGTACGTGCGTCGCCGAAGATCATCTGGAGCCACGGCTGCGTCCGCAGGGCAGCAGCAACGCCCTCCATCGAGCTCAGCGCCTCGTCGGCACTTCTACCGGTCTGCACGAATCCGTATTGCGTGGCCTGTAGGAACCCGACCGTTTGCCCAACGCGCTGACTGACATAGTACAGATTCTCGTACTGCCGCGTCACGCGGCTCACCATCGTCTCGACGGCGGCGGCGGTCTCGATAGACAGCGACCCGACCTTCGCGGTCTCCGCGGCCGTCTTCAGAAGGGCGCCCTGATATCGCTTCCAAGTGTCCTCGTCGATGTGCCATCCAAGGGCGATCAGATACTCGCGAATCGTCTCGGCCACGAGCTATGTCCCTCGGCGACGCCGCGCCGCCGCGATAGCGCGACGTCTGTTCTCGGCGCGCACGGCCAGCGCGTCATTCAGACGCGCCAGGTCCAGAAGCGTCACGCTGCCGTCGTTAAGCTCGCGCATGCTCACCCCCGCTCCATCAATCACCGGAGCTAGGATCCAGTCCTCGCCGTCCTTGAGCGTGGCCCACTCGGTCTGCGGCTCGTCAGGTCTGCCGAGGCGAGCGGGCCGGCGGAGAAAAAATCCAGTATTCCGTTGTGGTCGGCAACGGCGTAGATCATGGCTACGGCGTCCGACAGACTCTCATCGTCGAACTGCTGGCCGCCCTCCGCATTGGTTATCGGCGCCCATCCGGCGCCGCTTCTACGCTCCACGACGGAGCGCACCAGCCGGTTGCAGCGGAGGCGCGCCTCCGCGCTGACGTTGCGATAGCCGCCGGTGAAGACCAGCTCCAGGGATTGCCGGAACTGATCCTCGCTCATGTCCTCCGGCCTGCTTCTCTTGAGTAGCGCGAAGCCCATGAGTACGTCGCGCATGTCCGAGGCCAGCGCCATCTGATCGAAGGCGCTCAGCCTGCCGGCGACGTAACGGCGCTCGCCGACCTGAAACTCCTTGGAGGTCACGGCGTGGCCAGCCCCGGCGCGCCGCCGCTACCCAGCGACTCGGTCACTATGCCGCGAAAGTTCCATTCGATCTCGTTGCCATCCTCGTTCCATTCGTTGTCGGGAAATTTCACGAATGAGATCTGCAAGCCGCGCACCACGTCGCCGCGGACCTTGTCGGTGATTCTGATAATGTTCTGGCCCCAGTTTGCCGAGGATTGGCGCTGGAAGGCGTAGGCCGCGCTGAGCACCGCGTTGATCGGCGATGTCTTCTGAAACCTGAACTTCAGCGTGCCGGTCTGCGTGGCCCGCAGACTCTGCATCAGAGATCCGTCGGAACCAGTGTCGGTCTTTGTCTTGTCCTCGTCAAATACGACCGACACACTATTCTTCGCGTTCGCCGCACCGGCGCCGATACTGGCGCTGATCCCCGGCCCCGTGATGCTGGCCGAAACGTTGAGAAAGCTGTACGTTCCCATGTCCTCTCCTCACTGGCCAACGTTGACGGTTATGCCGACCGTGTCGATCGCGCCCGCGAGACACGCCGCCACCTGGATCGGCGGCGATTCGCGCGCATCGCGATCGGCGGAAGGCTGCTCCGCGATCGGCTCGGCGTAGATGTAGTATCCCTGGTCGAGATACTGACCCTCGATCAGCGAGCCGAAGCCGCCGCTGGTCCAGGTGCCGGGGGCCAGAAATCCATTCGTGACGTACTGAGTGCAGGCGACCTCCACGCCGGTCTCCAACGTCGTGACCCCGGAGTCCGTCTGCGATATCTTGGTCCCGGACTGGTACAGCAGATTGAATTCATTCGCCTGAATCTGCAGCCGCAGGCCGTCCACACCCACGATGGTGTCCGCAAACTGGCCGCTGGGGCATATGCCGCGTTCGAGAATGGCGACGCCGTTGGCGTAAGTGACAGAGACGTTGACGTTGTAGCTCTCCAAATTTGTGATCTGCGTCGTGTTCAGGTTCTCCGCCGTCACGCCCGGTTCGCTCTGATACATGAGATTAAGCGCCGTATTCGAGCCGGACCAATCCACCGTTGCGATGCGCGCCGCTGCACTCCAGGCCGCATAGGGATTCGAGCTGGAGTATTGAACGAAGGCGTGCTGCGATAGGAGCTGTTGCAGCAGATAACCGATGTTGTCCTCATTGTCCGAGGCCAGCACGCCGGACTCCTGCGTCGTGATCCAGTTGAAATGCGGGGTGCTGTCCGCGTCGATGTAGGGACAGATGGCTTCATTGTCCGAGTCAGCCGCGTCCGGCATCGTCAGATGATACCACTGGCCGCCGAACATCTCGTCGAACAGCTCGACGCAGGCCAGCGCCGTCTCTGCAGCCAAACCGGGGGCCTCGTAAGCGCCGGAGCTCGTGTCCAGCATCTCCATCATCGCGGTGATATCGGTGCCGCTGCCTTCGGCCGTGAGAAAGAGAACCTGCGAGGACGTGCCCGTGGTCCCACTCGTGATTGTGAAGTTCTCGAACGAGGAACTATACGTCACGGTCACATCAGCGAAGTCGCCGGCGAGGGCCTGGATGCCGGCCTGAATGATTGCAGCGACGCCGTTGAGATTGGCTGCGGCCGCGAAGTTCAGACCGGTGACGCCGGTGGCTTCGGACGAGTCCACCTGTATCTTGAGCGAGCCGTTGCCGATGGCCGTCCAGGTCGCGATGTCGAGATTGGTCGCAGT
>JASHRH010000164.1 GCA_030037475.1 Acidobacteriaceae bacterium | reverse complement strand
CGCTGGCGACACATGAGATCGTGCTGAGTTGCGCGGCCTATACCTACATGGTTCCGCTGGGCATTTCGGCGGCCGCGGCGGTTGCGGTAGGCCATGCGGTGGGCTCCGGCCACGCGAAGCGCGCGCGGCGCGCGGGACTGCTGTCCATCGGGCTCGGCGCGGGGTTCATGGCGCTGATGGCGGTGCTCTTTCTGGTGGCGCCGCAGCCGATTCTGCGCATCTGGACGGGCAACCGTGACGTGCTGCGGCTGGGTACGCACATCCTGGCGATTGTGGCGGGATTCGAGATTTTCGACGGCATCCAGACAGTTTCTACCGGCGCGCTGCGCGGCCTGGGCGAAACGCGCTTCCCCATGCTGATCAACCTGGGCGGCTACTGGTTCATGGGGCTGCCTCTGGGCGCGCTGCTGTGCTTTCCGCTGAAATGGGGCCTCTCCGGACTGTGGATCGGGCTGACGCTGGCGCTGATCACGATTGCGCTGGTGCTGGGCGCGCGCTGGCTGAAGGATTCGCGGCGGCCGCTGGGCAAAGTTGCAGGAGCTCCCTCCTCGATTCTCTAACGCTCCTGGCTGTCGCAGTATTTCTGTTGACCGCTCGCGGCGAGTGCCGTACCATCAAAATAATGGCTAAGTACCCCATCCCGGTGATGTGCTGCGCCTGTTGTTGCGCGCTGCGCCGGACTTGTGGGTGAGCCCAGAAATTAGCCAGCCCCATAAGCCCGCGCTTCAGCCTCTCGCTGACGCGGGTTTTTTGTTGCCATCGTAGTCGTTGCCGAGACGGAGACCTATGGCGGATGTCGCCCAAAAAGAAACCAAGGCGCAGAAAGCCGAGCGCCTGAAACGCGAGAAGAATCCCTGGGAAGCGATCGAGGAGATTCGTGCCTTTGCTCGCAACGGACGAGGTTCGATCCCCGAGGAGTGGAATACGTACTTCCGGTGGTGGGGCATCTACACGCAGGGCGATGGCGCGGGCGTGACCGGCGGCAAAGGCGGCGAGGGCAAGGCAACCGAATACTTCATGCTGCGCGTGGGCGTGCCCAATGGCATCCTAAGCGCGCGCCAGGCGCGTGCGCTGGCGGAGATCGCGCGGCGGCATGGGCGCAACCTGGCCGACATCACGGTGCGCCAGAACATCCAGTACCACTGGCTGACCATCGAGTCGCTGCCGGACGTCATCGAGACGCTGACAGCCGTCGGGCTCTCGCCCAAAGGGGCATGCGGCGATGTGGTGCGCAATGTGACGGGCTGCCCACTGGCCGGCATCGCACACGATGAGCTGGTGGATGCTTCTCCGCTGGCGCTGGAGATTGCGCGGGCGCTTCGGGGCAATAACGACTTCGTCAATCTGCCCAGAAAGTTCAAGATTTCGGTGACGGGTTGCCCGGTGTGGTGCTCATATCCGGAGATCAATGACATCGGCCTCACTGCGGTGCGGCGCGGCAACGAGGTGGGCTACTCGGTGCGCGTCGGCGGCGGGCTTTCCAATGAACCGCACCTGGCGGTGCGGCTGCATGCGTTTGTTCGCCAGGATCAGGCGGCGCAGGTGGTGCGCGCCATTGCCGAGCTCTTTCGCGATCAGCAGGGGCTGCGGGAAAGCCGCGACCGCGCACGGCTGAAGTACCTGTTTCTGAAAGAGGGCTGGACAGCGGAGCGATTCCTTCTGGAGGTTGAGAGCCGCCTTGGGTACAGCCTCGATCCAGCCGTCGACGAGGAGGTCCCCGAAGACCTTCTGCGCGACCATGCGGGGATTCATCCGCAGAAGCAGCACGGGCTGAGTTACGTAGGCGCCAGCGTGCTGCGCGGCCGGCTCACCGGCGATCAGCTTGCGGCCGCGGCAGAATTGGCGGAGCGGTACAGCCAGGATGGACGCGGCGATCTGCGGCTGACGGTAATGCAGAACCTGCTCTTCCTGAATATTCCGGCGGCGCGCGCCGCGGATCTGGCGCTGGATCTGGAGCGGATCGGGCTGCGCGTGGAGGGAACACCGTTCTTCCGCGGCGGCATTGCCTGCACAGGGACGGAGTTCTGCAAGCTGGCGATCACGGAGACGAAGGGCTTTCTGCGCTGGCTGGTGGATGAGATGGAAGAGCGACTGCCGGAATTCGATCAGCAACTGCGGCTGCACGTGACCGGCTGCCCGAACAGTTGCGGCCAGCACTGGATCGCCGATATCGGCCTCGAAGGCAAGAAGATCAAACACGAGGGCGCGCTGACGGACGCGTATTACTTCTGCCTGGGCGGCTCGGTGGGCCAATACGCGGGAACGGCACGCCCGGTTGGCTTCCGCACCCCGGCGCATCTGGTTCCGGACGCGATCGAGCGGCTGCTGCGGCGGTATCTGGTTGAGCGCGGCGAGCGCGAAAATCTGCGCGTCTGGTTTGCGCGCAACAGCGATGCGGAACTGCGCGCGACGCTTGCGGGCGAGCAACTGGCGCCGGTGGAGCGTGACCTCCCGGCAGGGCGCGTGCCGACAGAGGTGGGCGGGTGAGTCTGCTGCCTGTTTTTTTTCGACTGGAAGGGCGAAAGTGTCTCGTGGTGGGCGCGGGTACGGTAGCGCTCCAGAAGATCGAGAGCCTGCGCGAAGCGGGAGCCGAGATCACCGTGGTTGCGCCTCAGGCGAGCGAGGAGGTTCGCAGGCTGGCACATGCCGGAGCGCTGGTGTGGCACGAGCGTCTCTTCCAGCCCTCCGATCTCGATGGAGCATTTTTGGTCATTGCGGCGACGAATGCGTCCGGCGCGAACCGCGCAGTCTATGAAGAAGCGCGCCGGCGAAATGTGCTGTGCAACGCGGTGGATGATCCACCGAACTGCGACTTTTATTTCGGATCCGTGGTAAGGCGCGGCGATTTGCAGGTGGCCATTTCCACTGCCGGTGAAAGCCCTGCGCTCGCACAGCGCCTGCGGCGCGAGATTGACGAGCAGTTGCCACAGGACCTCGGACCGTGGCTCGCGGAGCTGGGAAAATTGCGCAGTGAGATTCGCGCAGCGATGCTGCCCGGTGAGAGCCGGAATCTTCTGTTGCACGAGCTCGCCGCAAGGTCGCTGTGCAGCTCACCCACCTGCCCCACGCGGCAATTTGCGCAGGAGCGCGCCCGTACAGGGAAAAACGGAGAAGCAAAAGCTGAGGTGCCGGCATGACAGCAGCCGAACGCGGAACGGTGTATCTGGTGGGAGCGGGGCCGGGCGATCCGGAGCTGCTGACGCTGAAGGCTGTGCGCCTGCTCGCCACCGCCGACGTGGTGCTGCACGACGATCTGGTGCCGGTTGCGGTTTTGGCTCATGCCGAGCGTGCACTGGCGATCAACGTGGGCAAGCGCTGCGGGCGGAAGAACATCTCGCAGGAACAGATCGACGCGATGATGGTCGATTATGCGCGCCGCGGCATGGCTGTGGTACGGCTGAAGTCCGGTGATCCGCTGGTCTTCGGACGGGCCGGCGAAGAAATGGATGCGCTGCGCCGTGCAGGCGTGCCGTTCGAAGTGGTTCCTGGAATCACGGCCGCATTTGCCGCCGCCGCTGCGGTGCGGCGTCCGCTGACGGATCGCCGGAATGCATCGAGCATCAGCTTTTCGTCGGGCCACCATGCGCCGGGGTCGACACTGGAGCCTGCATCGCTGGCCGGCGCGACGCACGCGATCTACATGCCGGGACGGGATCTGCGCGCAACCGCCGCGCAACTGCGCAGCGAAGGGCTGCCGGCTGACCTGCCGTGTGTCATCGTCTCGCGTGCCGCGCAACCCGATCAGGAGATCCTGCGCACCACGCTGGCTCGTCTGGATCATGTGACGCCCGGACCGGCGCCGTCGATCCTACTGGTCGGCGAAGCGCTGCGCGAGACGGATGCGGCCGAGACATTGGAGATTGTCGCGGGCTTGCGCTCTGAAGCCCTGGAGATGCGCACGGATAAACGCTGATCAGCAGCCGCAGGCGGCGCCAGCGTGCGAGGGCTCCCCGCGCCGAAGCGCAGTGCGTGCGAGCAACTCATTCAACTGGAAAGCACGATCAAGCTGGCTATCGACCAGAAGCTGCTGGCGACGACGCTGATCCGCGTCCTCCAGCAAAGGAAGGACGCGCTCATCTTCAGCGGCCGTGGCCTGCAGCGCGAGAATCGCGGACTGCAGGGTGAGCTGGAATCGGGCGCTGACGTGGAGCGGCTCGGCGGATGGGCGGGAGGACAACATCTTTTCAGCGGGAACTCTAAAGTTTTCCCTGTTGCCGCCGATTCTAGCGATAAGGCATGTTTTGCGCGAGACGTTTTCGTACCCGAGGACGTGACTTTGGGCGCGAGATGTCGCGCTTTCGGACAGACGGAGCCACAATGCCTCAGCGCACAACGACCAGCACAATCCTCGCCACGAGAGACAATGCCAGCAGCCACGCGCAGATGCCGCCGACGCGCAGGTACGTGGGATACCACGGCTTGAAGATGACTCGATGTCCCGGCACGTCCTGAATCCAGCGCGGGCTGGTGCGGTGGTTGTGGTGGGCGAGATGGAGGATGTGGCCGGTGCGGAAGAGCAGCAGCCAGCCGCAAAAGCCCAGCAACCCGGCCACCGCGATCATCGCAACGACTTCCGAGACCTGCATGAGGCTTGTCCTCTTTCTGTGACTCAGCGTTTCTGCTTACTTCTATGACTTCGCATTTCTGCTTGAATTCTTATACCTCCATCGACTTGCCTGCGACCAGTTGCTGCGCACGCGTGACAAACTGCTCCAGCGGCATGGCGCCCTGATCGCCCTTGCCGCGCGTGCGCACGCTGACCGCATTGCCCGACTCCTCCTTGTCGCCCATCACGAGGACATACGGAACCTTCTGTAACGTGAAGTCACGGATCTTTGCGTTCATTTTCTCATTACGAGCATCGGTCTCTACGCGGAATCCTGCCTGCTGCAGGACATCGCGCACTTTCGTGGCGTAGCTGTGATGGCGCTCGCTGATGGGCACCAGCCCGGCCTGCACCGGCGCCAGCCACAGCGGGAACGCGCCGGCGTACATCTCGATGAGGTACGAGACCATGCGCTCCATGGTGCTGATGATGGCGCGATGGATCATTACCGGGCGATGCCGGTTGCCATCGGCGCCTGTGTATTCCAGGCCGAACTGGCTGGGCAAATGAAAATCCACCTGGACGGTCGAGTACGTTTCCTCGTGGCCCATCACGTCGGCAAGCTGGATGTCGAGCTTGGGGCCGTAAAACGCCGCATCGCCCTTGCTCTCGCGGTACGGCAGGCCAAGAGCGTCGAGCGCTTCGCGCAGGACGCGCTCGCCGAGGTTCCACATCTCGTCGTTATCGACGTACTTCGCTTTGTTGGCCGGATCGCGGAGCGAAAGACGATAGCTGTACTGCGTGATGCCGAGATCGCGGTAGGCCTGCTCGACCAGCTTCATCACGCCGGAGAATTCCTCTTTGATCTGATCGGGCGAGCAGAAGATGTGCGCGTCGTTGAGCGTCATGCAGCGGACACGGCTCAGGCCGCTCAGCGCGCCGGAGCGCTCGTAGCGGTACATGGTGCCCAGTTCGGCGAGCCGCACCGGCAGATCGCGATAGCTGCGCAGCTTCGATTCGTAAATGAGGATGTGGTGCGGGCAGTTCATGGGCCGCAGCACCATCTGCTCGTTTTCCAGCTCCATGGGCGGGAACATGTCTTCGTGATAGTGCGCCCAGTGGCCGGAGCGGACGTAGAGATCCACCTTGGCAATGTCGGGGGTGTAGACGTGCTCGTAACCCCGCTCCCGCTCAAGACCGAGGATGTACTCCTCGAGCAGGCGGCGGATGGTCGCGCCTTTGGGCAGCCACAACGGCAGGCCGGCGCCGACCTCTTCGCTCACCGTGAAGAGCTCCAGATCCTTGCCCAGGCGGCGATGGTCGCGGCGCTTCGCGTCTTCGAGCTTTTCCAGATACTCGTCGAGATCCTTCTTCGAGAAGAAGGCGGTGCCGTAGATACGCTGGAGCTGCGGATTCTTTTCGTCTCCGAGCCAGTACGCGCCGGAGAGGCTCATCACCTTGACAGCTTTCACGCGGCCCGTGGAGGGCACGTGCGGGCCGCGGCAGAAGTCGACGAACCTGCCGTTGCGGTAGAGCGAGATGTCTTCGCCAGGCTGCGTGAACTTCTCGATGAAGTGGACCTTCATGAAGTCATTGCCCGCCCGAAACTTTTCAAGACCTTCGGTGCGCGGCTCAAATTCGCGGACGAATTTCTCGTCACGCGCAACGACCTCGGCCATGCGGCCCTCGATCAGCTTCAGATCTTCGGGCGTGAAGGGCGTGGGACGCCAGAAGTCGTAGAAGAAGCCGGATTCAGTTGCCGGGCCGTGACCTAACTTCGTCTCGGGAAACAGTTCCAGCACGGCCGTCGCCAGGACGTGGGCGGCGGAGTGGCGCAGGACTTTGAGCGCGTCGGGATTCTTGTCCGTCAGCAGCTCCAGCGCGACGTCCTCCTGAAGCGGCGTGGTCAGATCAATCAGGCGCTCGGCGTGGGGATTTTCGGCGCCATACATGGAAGCTTCGGTGCCGTCGCCGGGGGTTGCTGAGACCGTGGCGGCTTTCAGCGGACGAATGCGCGCGACCAGCGCGGCCTGAGCCAGGCGCGGGGAAATGCTCTCGGCAATGGCGAGAGGGGTTGTGCCCGACGGAACCTCGCGCACCGATCCGTCGGGGAGCTGAACCTGAATGGAAGACATGAAAATAGCGTACAGCGTGCAGGGTACAGGGTGCAGCATTCAATCCCGGGAAGGTTCGCGGCTCCCCGTCTGGACTTCCCTGCTCCGACAGAGAATCGGCTGGATGGGGGTTATGAAAGTTTGGGCGGCGTCGAGGAACTGCCTGCGGAACCGCCGCATCCCGCCGTGAGGCCAGCGGCCAGCGCGAGGATCGCAATCAGCTCTGCCCAGGAAATGCTGGGAACAGGTTTATAGCTGCGATCAGCGCGCATCTTCGGGCTCGTTACTGCTGCAACAGGATGCATACACCTGCGGCGAGGTCGAGCTTTCCATCGCCGTTGAAATCCGCGGCCACAAGTCCAGGGGAAGGGCACCCCACTGCGTAGGGCGAACCGGAGGCCTCTGTAAACGTCCCGTCGCCATTGCCCAGCAGAAGCGTGATGGTGCCGTCGCCATAATTGGCTATGGCGAGATCCAGCTTTCCGTCATTATTGAAATCTCCCACGGCGATCGCATCCGGGTCGTTGCCCACCGGGATGGCGATCGGCGTCTGAAACGTCCCGTCGCCGTTGCCGAGAAGGATGTAGACCACATTGGCATCGCTATCCGTCACGGCGAGATCGAGCTTTCCATCGCCATTGAAGTCGGCCGCAACGATTGCGGATAAGTATTGCCCGAGGGAAATCGGCAAACCGCTCGCCCGGGTGAACGTCCCATCTCCATTCCCAAGCAATACATTCACTGCCGAATTTGAACTCGGCGTATCGGCGGCCACAGCCATATCCAGCTTTCCGTCCCCGTTGAAATCTCCCGCGGCCGCTGAGCTTCCGTAGATCCCGCCGATTGGAAATGTCTCGTTTAAGAGCGCAGTTTGCGTAACGTTGTTGAAGGCACCGCTCCCGTAACCCAGGAGCACAGTCGGCGACTGTCCGGCGTCACTGTTCACCGCGAATAAATCCAGGTTTCCATCTCCGTTCAGGTCAGCCGCGGTTAGCCATTCCCCATACATCCCGTTTGTATTGGCCAGCGAACTGGAATAGCTGAAGGTTCCGTCGCCGTTCCCGAGCAGGATCGCTGCGGCTTCGTTCTGGGTCTCCTCAACCGCCAATCCTGGGTGGCCGCTGTGATTGAAATCTCCCACTGCCATGGTCCAGGTGTCCGGTGTTCCGAGGTCGTCGTAAGGCGGGCTCGGCACTGGAACCGGAGAACCCGCCGCGGCCGTGAATGTGCCGTCTCCGTTTCCGAGCATGACGTACACCTTATCGTTTCCCGTGACCGCAAGGTCCGGCTTTCCGTCCTGATTGAAGTCTGCGACCACGGGTCCAAATCCTCCGGCGATTTGCAGCGGAGAATTCGGAGCGTAGGCAAAACTCACCGTTGCTTCCGAGGCTCCCACTGGGAAATAGACCACGTTGGAGGCGCCGCCGCCGGGCGCAGGGTTCACGACCGTCACCGAAGCTGTCTGCGCTGTCGCTACGTCGGAGGTCGGCACCGTCGCGCTCAGATGTTCGCTGTCCGCGAACGTCGTCGCGAGCGGCCTGCCGTTGAAATCGACCGTCGCGCCGGAAACAAAACCCGTCCCGCTGACATGGAGCGTCAGTTCGGGGCCGCCTGGCGAAACGGCAGCAGGCACAAGCGGCTGGTTCAGGAAGGGCACCGGATTGGCTGTCGCTGGACCGGCGGGATTGATCTGGATGCTCAGAGGACTGAACCCGAATAGATTGTCCGCATCCGTTGCGATCGCCTCAAAGTACCAGGTTCCGGCGGCGGTGGGCGTACCGCTGATCGTCCCGGTTGTGGCATTGAGCGTGAGTCCGTTGGGCACCGCTCCGCCGACTTCCCATCCGGTGTCAATCGGCCCGTCATAGACGATCCATTGAAACGGGGCAGTCCCGCCGGTAAGTACGATGGACGCGTTATAAGGAGTTCCTGCTGTGCCGTTCGGAAGCGTCTGGGCGATCGACATCTCAGGATACGGGTTCACGGTAATGCTGAGCGACGCGCTCTTCGTTGGATCCGCCACCGAGGTTGCCGTGACGGTTGCCTCTTCCGGATTGGCGATGCTGCCGGCCGGGGAATCATAGCTGACCGTGACCTGGGGGCCGGTCGAGCTCAGGGATCCCGGACCGCTGAGGCTCCACTTGACTCCTTCGGCAGAAGCATCGTTCGTTACGGTGGCCGTGATCGCAACGGACAGGCTCTGGTCGATCGTCGCGGAAGAGGAGGGAGACAGGCTCACGGAAATTGGCGGCGCGGAAGTGCCTCCGGAACCGGCGCAGCCGGCAGCCAGGATAGCGGCCAGCGCGAGGCTGACCCCAAAAGCGGATGACCGGACCCCGCGCCAAAGACCCGGCGCGGGATGAACTCCTGCGGGAGAGACGCCCGATTTGAGTTTGGCAGAGGAGAGAGAACGGCTCAACACGAATTGCATGCGCACGCAAAACCTCCTGGCTTTGAACCGCCGGGCGGAGCTCATTATCGCGGGCAATCCGCCCGGAAATCGGACCTTATGGAGGTTTCGGCCCAACCGGGCATCAACGATTGCTCAGCCAATTCAGCAGCCGCTTTCCTGAACGCCCCTGGGCGCTGTTGTGGAGGATGCATAATCTCCTCGATTTCTTTCACTTAGAGAGAGCCTGAGGATAGGCATTATCATACCTCTTTCTCCAGTTCCAGCAGCTTCTTCTTGCGGTTGACGCCCCAGCGATAGCCGGTGAGTGAGCCGTCGCTGCCAATCACGCGATGGCACGGGATGACGACGGCGACCGGATTGGCAGCGCACGCGCCGGCCACGGCGCGGACGGCCTTCGGATTACCCATCGAGCGAGCGAGTTGGGCGTAGCTGCGGGTTTCCCCGCGTGGGATCCGGCGCAAAGCTTCCCACACGCGCATCTGGAAGGCCGTGGCGCGCAGGTC
>JASHRH010000163.1 GCA_030037475.1 Acidobacteriaceae bacterium | reverse complement strand
GAGCTGAAGGACCGCCACATTCGCGTGAACAGCCTGAGCCCTGGGTCGATCGGTGATACCGGTACTTTCGACGGGGCGCCTCCGCAGATGGTGGAGTACTTCAAATCCTTGATTCCTGCTGGCCGCCTGGGCCTCTCCAAGGAGATCGCGGCCGCCGCTCTTTATCTGGCCTCGGACGAGAGCCGCTTCACCACCGGGATCGATCTGGCGGTCGATGGAGGCATGACTCAAGTCTGAGCCACCGGAAATGCAACCCATGAGCAACCTTTCTTCAGAGATCGCGGGTCCCGAGGGGCGTGTCTATCGTTTCGTGGCGGCGGAAATCGTTCACTTCAAGAGCGATCCGGGCCGCCGACTACGTGCGCTCGCGCCGATCGTGTTGGCTTCTGTATTTGGGCTGTATGGTTGCGTCCCCGCTCTGGGTCCAAGGCCGGAGCCGAAGCCTGTGACCCTATACCAGTCTGAGCAGAGCTTTTCAGCGCCTCGAAGCCCGTGGCCCGAGGCAGACTGGTGGCGCGTTTATGACGACCCGCAGCTCGATCGACTCATTGGCGAGGCATTAGAGGGGTCGCCGGATTTGCACATCGCTGAAGCTCGCTTCGTTCAGGCTGAGGCGGTCGCGCAGCAGGCACGCGCCGTGCTGTTGCCAGCGGTGGACGCTCAAGGCTCAGCTTCCGAAGTCCGGCAAACCTTGAATCAAGGATTCTCCGAGAGCATTCAACCACTCTTGCCGCACGGTTGGCACAGCCAAGGCACGCTCGACGCTGGCGCCAACTACGAACTCGATCTCTTCGGCAAGAACCGCGCCCAATTTGCCGCTGCGACGTCGGAAGTCGCCGCCGCTCGGATCGATGAGGCTGCTGCCCGGTTGGCGTTGTCTACCGCGGTAGCTGAATCCTATGCTCGACTCGTGGAGCTTAACGCCGATCGACGGTCCGCGGTGGAAGCTCTGAGGATTCGTCGAGAGAGTGCGGCGCTCGTCAAAGGTCGGTATGAGCAGCAGCTTGAGAACGGCGGCGCGGTGGCGCAGGCCGAAGCACGAGTGGCCGACGCCCAGGCCGACCTCGATGTCGTCAACGGAGCCCTTGCCCACGAGCGCGATCTGATCGCCGCGCTCATTGGCGCAGGACCTGACCGCGGCCTCGACATTGCTGTTCCTAGTACACTGCATATTCGTGCATTCGGAGTGCCGAAGGACCTTGCAGCAGGTCTGCTCGGGCGTCGGCCAGATATCGTGGCGGCTCGCCTACGAGTCGAGGCAGCCGCCAAGCGGATCGATGTAGCCCGGGCGAACTTCTACCCCAATGTCAACCTTGCTGCCTTCATCGGTTGGCAGTCCATTCCCATATCGGGTTTGTTCAATGCTCAGTCGATCGTCGGTCAAGTCGGCCCGGCCGTAAGCCTCCCTCTCTTCGACGGCGGACGCCGGGAAGCCGCATACCGAGGCACGCGCGCGCTCTATGACGAGTCCGTCGCCGACTACGACAAGACTCTCACCCAGGCGTTGCAGGAAGTTGCCGATGCCCTCGCGAACGCGCGCGAGCTTACTTCGGAACTTGCCGACTCTCGTGCCGCCCTCTCTCACAGTGAGGATGCCTATAGAGTCGCAACCAGTCGCTATCGAGGTGGCCTATCGCGCTACCTCGATGTGCTGAGCGCAGAGGACACGGAGGTCGCCGAGAAGCGACGTGTCGCCGCGCTCGAAGCCAGATCCTTTTCCGTCGATATCGCTCTCGTGAGCGCCGTAGGTGGCGGCTTCGTCTATCCATCGCCGCCCCTCGCGCTAAATCGCAGAGCTAAGGAGTAGTCATGTCGCAGCCGGCCACCCTGACCGTGGTTGACTCACCTACCGACGCGCGCGAACAGCAGCAGATCGACGCCGTCAAGCAGGGGGCCAATCGTGGCAAGTTCTTCCTGATCCTTTTACTGGCTATTGCGATAGCCGCCACCGCTTGGGGAACGTGGTGGCATTTCATAGGTTCTCGGTATGTCTCCACCGACGACGCCTATGTCGATGCAGAGGTCGCGCAGATCACCCCGCGGGTGGAGGGAACGCTGGAAACGGTACCCGTGCATGATACGCAGAGGGTTTCCGTCGGAGACGTTCTGGCGACACTGGATCAGACCGACGCCAAGATCGCCGTCGCCGAAGCAGAGGCGAACTTCGCACAGGCGCGTCAGCGGGTCGAGCAATACTTCGCGAACGTGGAGAGTGCGAAGGCGCAGGTGGCAGCCCGCGGCAGCGATCTGGCCCGCGCGCAGACGGACTACGACCGACGCCAAGCACTTGCCAGTAGCGGAGCCGTGTCAGGAGACGAGGTGACCTCGGCTCGTAATGCGCTCCAGACCGCCAAAGCCTTCCTGCAGGCCGCCGAGGATCAGCTCGCCTCGCAAGAGGCGCTGATCGCTGGAACAGACGCCGACCACAACCCGGAAGTACTTGCCGCCAAGGCGGTCTTGGACAAGGCCAGGGTCGATCTGGAGCGCACGGTCATTCGAGCGCCGATCGCCGGCGTGATCGCGCAGGACACCGCCCAAGTTGGACAGCACGTCAAGCCCGACGCTGCGCTCATGACCATCGTACCGATATCCAGGGTCTATGTAGACGCCAATTTCAAGGAGGGCCAGCTCGATCACGTGCGCTCGGGGCAGCCAGTCACGCTCACATCGGACCTATACGGGTCCGATGTCGTGTTCCACGGTCGAGTCGAAGGCGAGGCGGGCGGTACCGGCTCTGCTCTCGCCGTTATTCCAGCCCAGAACGCGACGGGAAATTGGATCAAGGTCGTGCAGCGATTACCCGTGCGCATCCGCCTGAATAGTCGGGATCTTGCCGCACACCCGCTACGGATCGGACTGTCGATGAAGGCGCGGATCGATACTCGACCGGATGCAGACAGGTAGCAGCCGTGCCGTCCCCCAATACAGCGTCCCCGAATTCCGTCGCGCTGCACGGAGCGACCCTCGTGCTGGCCGTCATCGTCCTGTCCTCGGCGAATTTCATGGCGGTTCTCGATATCAATATCGTCAACGTCGCTATTCCTTATATTGCCGGGGGGCTCGCGGTCTCTCCCGATGAGGCCACTTGGGCGATCACTTCCTACGCAGTCGCTGAGGCCATCGTCGTGCCGTTGACAGGGTGGCTGACGACGCGATTCGGCACCGTGCGCGTCTTCGTCGTGGGCGTGATCGGCTTTGGGGTGGCCTCCCTCCTGTGTGGAGTCGCGACCAGTTTTCCGATGCTGCTCATCTGCCGGGTGGCGCAGGGACTGATGGGCGCGCCGCTGATCCCCGCGTCTCAGACCCTGGTGCTGCGTATCTCGCCTCCCGAGAAGCAGAACGCGACAATGGGACTGTGGTCGATGACGACCATTGCAGGGCCGGTGGCGGGACCCTACTTGGGTGGAGTTCTGAACGACGCCGCGAACTGGCGGTGGGTGTTCTACCTGAACCTCCCTCTGGTGGCGATCTGTGCAGTCCTCGCTTGGCGGACGATGCGCAGCAAGGAGACGCCCACGCTTCGCGCCGCGATCGACTACGTCGGCCTCGGACTGCTGGTGGTCTGGGTGGCGGCCCTGCAGGTCATGCTCGACAACGGCGAGAAGCGCGATTGGTTTCAGTCCGACTTCATCGTCACGGCGGCGGTCCTTGCCACCGTGGCCTTTATCGCTTTCATCGGCTGGGAGCTCACCGACGGAAACCCGATCGTGAACCTCAAGATATTCCGCAATCGCACCTTCACGGTCGCCGTGATTGCGCTCTTTGTTACCTGCGGTGGATTTGTCGCCATCGGGGTCATCATCCCTTTGTGGTTGCAGACCAACCTCGACTACAGCGCTACGGCGGCGGGCGAGATTGTCGCGATGACCGCGGTCCTGGGGGTCGTCGCGGCCCCGATCGCCGGCAACTCATGTCGAAAGTGGATCAGCGCCTGCTGATCTGCGTCGGCATGCTGATCCTGGCTGGGGGCACTTTGTATCGCATCGGCTTCAATCAGCAGATGACCTTCTGGCAGCTCGTTCCCGCGCAGCTGATTCTCGGGTTGAGTCTACCGTTTTGGTTTCTTCCGATCATGAGTCTGACGGTTTCGACCGTGAAGGCCGAGGAAACCGCCGCTGCCGCCGGCCTCTCAAACTTCATTCGGACGATGGCGACGGCTGTCGCCGTCGCCATCGGCACGACCTACTGGCTCGACGACACGGTTCGGAGTCGTGTCGCGCTCGTCGGAGAGCTACACAGACCCGCATCGCTGCTCACCGCCTTCGAGCAGATCGGGCGCACGCCGCCGCAGGCTTTGCGGTCCCTGGGCAATCTGGTTCAAAGTCAGAGTGTCATGCTGGCCACGAACCATCTGTGTTTTGCCGTTGGCGTCATGCTGGCCATCGCGGCTGGGGTCGTGTGGTTGATGCCAAGACCACCGCTTGCCACTACGGCGCCAGCACCAACCCACTAGGAATAATCAAAACATGAGTCGCGCGATCGTCTCCGGCGGAATGTTTCCCGCCTTGTCAACCCAGAATATCCACGGTGTGGTCGTCTCGATCCCCGATAGGCAAGGACGAGTGACGCATCTCCAGTTTCGCCGCTTTGCAGGTTGTCCCGTCTGCAACCTGCACCTGCAGTCGTTCATCGCTCGGCATGCGGAAATCGAGCAGGCTGGAATCAAGGAAGTCGTCGTGTTCCACTCCAGCGATAAGGAGTTATTGCCTTATCAGGGCCGCTTCCCGTTCGACGTGATTGGCGACCCGGACAAGGCTCTGTATCGCAAGTACGGCGTTGAAACTTCCATTTTGGCCATCCTTAACCCTCTCGCATGGCCGGCTTCGATAAGGGGCAATCTGCGTAAGGACAAGCCCGTACTCAAAGGCATGCCAAACGGCGGGTTGCTGGGACTGCCGGCAGATATCTTGGTCGCGCCAGACGGACGAGTGAACGCCGTGCACTATGGAAGGCACGCCTATGATCAGTGGGAGGTCGATGAACTGCTCACTAGAGCGGCTATATCGTAACCGCACTGCCTGGAGGTTGATGGCGATTGCAAGGCGGCTCGGCCAGGAAGCCTGGATTATCAAGATGCGTGCCGCCACGCTGCCGACCTGGGTGGGAAAGAGCTTGGGAGTGTATTCGCGACTAGCGGTTTCTGATCCAGTATGGAACTGCGCCATCTTCGCTGCTTTTTGGCCGTCGCAGAGGAACTGCACTTCGCTCGCGCGGCCGAGCGGCTGCATATCGACCAGTCGCCGCTGTCACGTGCGATCAAGGAACTCGAATCCACCCTGGGAGCGCAGTTGTTCGAGCGCACGACGCGCAGCACCCGATTGACCTGGGCCGGGCAGGTGTTTCTCGAAGATGCGCGTCGCGTGTTCGCAGCGCTCGATCAAGCCAAGATCAACGTGAAAGCCGCGGCGAATGGCTATCACGGCACCCTGCGCATCGCGGTGTCCGATGGCATTGTTCCCTCGCGCTTGGCGGCGCTGCTGGCTCATTGCCGCGCGGAGGAACCGGAAGTTGAGATTCGTCTATTTCAAATACCGCTGGCGCAGCAGTTGAAG
This sequence comes from Acidobacteriaceae bacterium, assembly GCA_030037475.1. Classification (GTDB taxonomy): domain Bacteria; phylum Acidobacteriota; class Terriglobia; order Terriglobales; family Acidobacteriaceae; genus Palsa-343. The sequence continues at coordinate 944 of JASHRH010000163.1, read as the reverse complement.
GGGCTACGCGGTGACCTCTACGACGTGGGTTTCGCACAGTCGAATGATGTCGGCGATGGCATTCTCGTCGAGCCCCTATGGTGCGATCCGCTGGTAGCGGCGGTGCCGGCGCGCCATCCACTGCTCACGCACAAGCGCATTCCGCTGGAGGATGTGCTGCGCTATCCGTTGGTACTGTGCCACCCGGAGACCTGCGAAGGGTGCGCACGGCAGATCGAGCGCGTATTGCGCACTGTGGATTCTGAGCCGATCGTTGCTGATCGTGTGGGCACGACCGACATGCTGTTAGCGCTGGTCGCTGCCGGCTACGGCATCGGCCTCACCAACGCGACGCATATCGATGATTTCCGCCATCCCGAGGTCGTCGCGCGGCCGCTCGCCGGTCGTGCCGTGATGTTGATGACGTACCTGCTTCGACCGGAGAGTGAACCGTCGGAGCAGTTGCGCCACTTCATCGATCGGGTCACTCCTGATCGATCCTCCACCTCCGATAGCACGTGAGATTTCGAGCAGGCGCCTTGTGTTGCAGGAGGACGTGCCGTGAAGAAATTTGGCTTCCGCCTGATGACGCTGCTACTGGTCGCGTGTGGCAACACCGCGCCTACCGACACGGTGGAATCGCTGGTCGCGCATCCCGACCGGCTGCGGGAGATCGAACAGCAGTGTGCAGATGACTACGCGAAAATGGGTGCCGCGGAATGTAACGCCGCTTCCGAGGCGCGGCATCGCCTGTTCATCGGAAACGGCCCTCAATATACGCCGCCGAAGGAAGCGCCCAAGTTCTGATTGTCCATTGACAACGCCTTTGTCACGCTCCATTGCTCGCTACACCTTCTTGCGCGCGAGTGCGCTCTAACGCGCTACCTGTCGTCAGAGCTGGAATTTTTGCGTTTTTCGCCTTCACTATCGCGATAACGGCCTTTGACCGGCACTGAGTCGGCACC
>JASHRH010000162.1 GCA_030037475.1 Acidobacteriaceae bacterium | reverse complement strand
GTTTCGCTGACTGTCTCTCTCATCGCAGTGCTCATCCCGCTGCTGTTCATGGGCGACGTGGTGGGCCGGCTCTTTCGCGAATTCGCCGTCACCCTCGCCGTCACCATTGTCATCTCGGCTGTAGTCTCGCTGACCCTCACACCGATGATGTGCTCGCGCATTCTGCGCCACAATCCGGAGTCGCAGCAGACCCGCTTTTACCGCTGGTCGGAGCACGTCTTCAACCGCATGATCGCCTTCTACGGCCGGACGCTGCGCGTCGTCCTGCGCTTCCAGACCCTCACGCTTCTCGTCGCTGCCGCCACGCTGGTCCTGACCGTCTGGCTCTACATTGTCATTCCCAAAGGCTTTTTCCCGGTGCAGGACACGGGTGTCATCCAGGGCATTTCCCAGGCTCCTCAGTCCGTCTCCTTCGCGGCGATGGAGCAGAAGCAGCAGGAACTGGAGAAGGTCATTCTGCGGGATCCGGCTGTCGAGGGCCTGTCGTCTTTCATTGGCGTGGATGGTATCAACACCACGCTGAACAGCGGGCGCATTTCCATCAATCTGAAGTCGCTGCCGCAACGCGTTCCCAGCTACATCAGCGCTTCGGACGTGATCCGCCGCCTGCAAAACAGCCTCCAGCAGGTGCAGGGCATTCACCTCTACATGCAGCCGGTGCAGGACATCACGGTGGACGACCGCGTGAGCCGGACGCAGTACCAGTACACGCTGGAAGATCCGGATACAGCGGAGCTGGACGAGTGGACCAGCAAATTTGTCGCCCAGTTACAGAAGTTGCCTGAGTTGGAGGACATTGCCACGGACCAGCAGACCGACGGCCGGGCGGTTTCTCTCATGATTGACCGCGTCACAGCGTCACGGCTCGGCATTGCGCCCACCACCATCGATAACGCGCTCTACGACGCCTACGGTCAGCGTCAGATCAACACGCTGTATACGCAGCTCAATCAATACCACGTCGTCCTGGAGGCTGCGCCGCAGTGGCAGAAGAACCCCGCGAACCTGCAGGATCTCTATTTGCAGAATGGGGCATCGAACGGGGCCAGTGGTGCTGGAGCAGTCACCACCTATTCCGCATCGGCATCGCCTGCGGCGGGATCCAGCGCCCTCACTACCAGCGTTCTTTATACGCCGTCCTCCGGCGCGCTGGCGCCGCCATCGACGGTGCTGCTACCGGCCAGCAGTGCCCAGGGCGCTTCCTCGCCGGTCACAGGCACCACTGCAGGCACGACACCTAACACCACGACCTCGTCCGCCGGTGCAACGGAGATTCCGCTCAGCGCATTTACCACCGAAAGCACCACCACCGAGCCGCTTTCCATCAATCACCAGAATCAGTTCCCGTCGGTCACGGTCTCCTTCAATCTGGCATCCGGCGCTTCGCTGGGTGGGGCCATTTCAGACATCAACAAGGTGGCGGACAACCTGCATTTCCCGGCCAGCCTGCAGGCTTCGTTCCAGGGTACTGCGGCCTCCTTTGAGAATTCGCTTTCCAATGAGGCGCTGCTCATCCTGGCTGCCCTGGTCGTGGTCTACATCGTCCTCGGAGTTCTCTACGAAAGCTTCATTCACCCGATCACGATTCTCTCCACGCTGCCTTCGGCCGGTGTGGGCGCGCTGCTCGCGCTCATGCTCTTTCATGAATCGCTCAGCGTCGTGGCCATCATCGGCATCATTCTTCTCATCGGCATCGTGAAGAAGAACGGCATCCTGATTGTGGACTTCGCCCTCGAAGCCGAGCGCGAGCACGGCAAGGATTCCACCGAAGCGATTTTCGAAGCCAGCATGCTGCGCTTCCGCCCCATCATGATGACCACGATGGCTGCACTGCTGGGCGGATTGCCACTGGCGCTGGGCCGCGGCCTGGGCTCAGAGTTACGCCGCCCGCTGGGCATCGCCATGGTGGGCGGCCTGCTCCTCAGCCAGATCCTCACTCTGTACACCACGCCCGTCATCTACATCTTCTTCGATAAGCTCGGTCAGCGCATCCTCGGCCGTCGCCCCTCGCTCGCCGCCGGCGCCTCCATGCCCAGCGCTGAGGAGATGCAGCCGTGAGTCTTTCCTGGACGTTCATCCGGCGCCCTGTGGCCACCACGCTGCTCACCATCGCGGTGGCCATTGCCGGCGCCATCGCGTTCATGGTGCTCCCGGTCGCTCCTCTGCCGCAGGTGGACTTCCCCACCATCAACGTCAATACCAGCCTGCCTGGCGCCAGCGCGCAGATCATGGCGTCCTCCGTGGCCACACCGCTGGAGCGCCAGTTCGGTCACATTGCCGGTCTCACGGAGATGACCTCGTCCAGCTCGCTGGGCAGCACCCGCATCACGCTGCAGTTCGATCTTAGCCGGGATATCAATGGCGCAGCCCGCGACGTGCAGGCCGCCATCAATGCCGCGCGCACCTATTTGCCTGCGAATCTGCCGCAGAATCCTCATTATTACGAGTCGAACCCAGCCGATGCTCCGATCCTGATCATCGGCCTGACCTCGAAGAAATACGACGTGACTAAGGTCTACGATCTGGCCTCAACCCTGCTGGAGCAGCGCCTCTCGCAGATTGAGGGCATCGGCCAGATTTTCGTCGGTGGAGGTGCCACGCCATCGGTCCGCGTCGAGGTCGATCCCACCAGGCTCGAAAGCGACGGTCTCACGCTCTCCAACGTGGCGTCTGTGCTCAGCCTGCAAAACGCCGATATGCCCACGGGCCAGCTCTCGAACGGCACGGTGACGGCCGATATCGTGACAAATGGCCAGATTTCCGAAGCTGCCCAGTACAAGCCGCTGATCATCGGTTATCACAATGGCCAGGCTATTCGTCTCTCTGACGTTGCCGGAGTCTACGATTCCACGCAGAACATCCGCACTGCGGGGTACATGGATGGCCGGCGAGCCGTCTTCCTCATCATCTTCCGCCAGCCGGGCGCCAACATCATCGATACCGTCGACCGTGTGCGCCAGCAATTGCCCGAGCTCGAAGCGGTCATGCCGCAGGGGATCAACACCACCATCGTCCTGGACCGCACCACTACGATTCGCGCTTCGGTGCGCGATGTCGAGCTCACGCTGGCAGGTGCGGTTGTTCTGGTCGTTCTCGTCGTTTTCTTCTTCCTGCGCAGTCCGCGCGCCACCCTGATTCCAGTCGTGGCTGTGCCGGTCTCCCTCATCGGCACCTTCGCGGTGATGTACCTCTTCGGCTACAGCATCGATAATCTTTCGCTGATGGCTCTCACCATCTCCACGGGTTTCGTCGTCGATGATGCCATCGTCGTGATGGAAAACATCACCCGCCACCTGGAGAGCGGGATGCCGCCCTTCAACGCCGCGCTGGTGGGAGCGCGCGAGATCGGATTCACTGTATTCTCCATCAGCATGTCCCTCATTGCCGTCTTCATTCCGATTCTCATGATGGGCGGCATCATTGGACGGCTCTTCCGCGAGTTCGCCGTCACTCTCTCCACCGCGATCATCGTCTCGATGGTGATTTCGCTGACTACCACCCCCACCATGTGCGCGCACCTGCTCAAAGGGCCGGAGCACAGGGAAGGTCGCCATAACATCTTCTATCGCGCCAGCGAGAAGTTTTTTTCGGGGCTGCTCTCCATTTACCGAAACTCGCTCACCTGGGCGCTGGACAATCCCGCCCTGATCCTGATTGTTCTGGGCCTGACCATCGCACTGAATGTCTTTGCCATTTTCCGGATCCCTGGCGGATTCTTCCCGCAGCAGGACACTGGGGCTCTGGTCGGCGGCGTACAGGGGCCGCAAGACGCGTCGTTCCCCTTCATGAAATATTCCGTGCAGCAGATTGTGAAGGTCATTCAGGCAAACCCCAATATCGCGCACGTGAATGCTTATACCGGCGGTAACGGGTCCAGTAATGGTGGCTTCGTCTACATCGCGCTCAAGCCGCTCGGGCATGGCAAAGGCGAGCGCACTGCCAGCGCGATGGATGTCGTCAACCAGTTGCGCCCGAAGCTGAATCGGCTGGCTGGCGCGTCCGTGTTTCTGCAGCCCGTGCAGGACCTTCGTATTGGCGGACGCTCCAGCAATGCGCTCTATCAGTACACCATCCAGGCGGATAACATTGCGGATCTGAACTATTGGGGTCAGATCCTGCTGAGTCGTATGAAGAAGCTGCCCGGACTACAGGATGTAAATACGGACCAGCAAAACGGCGGCCTGGAGGAAATGCTGGACTACAACCGTGTCACCGCTGCGCGCCTCGGTCAGACGCCGCAGTCGCTGGACACCGCTCTCTACGGCGCCTTCGGCCAGTCCAATGTCTCCGTCATCTACACCCCCCTCAATCAGTACTACGTAGTCATGGAAGTCGCGCCGCAATACTGGCAATCGCCGGACGGCCTGAAGGATATTTGGCTGAATACTGGTGGCTCATCCGGGGGCGCGGGTGCGAACGCAATGTCTCCGGTGTCCACCGTCATGACGGCCCATGCTGACACCACGCCGCTCCAGGTCAACCACACCAGTCTGTTCCCGTCAGTCACCGTCTCGTTCAATATGGCAAAAGGCCTGTCGCTCAGCGACGCCGTCCGCGAGGTCACCCAGATGGAGACCAGCCTCGGCATGCCGTCCACGGTGCGTGGCTTTTTTTCCGGAACGGCGCAGGCTTATCAGCAATCGCTGGCGACCGAGAAATATCTTGTCATTACCGCTATCCTGGCTGTCTATATCGTGCTTGGCATTCTGTATGAGAGCCTCGTGCACCCCATCACGATTCTCTCCACACTGCCGTCGGCTTCCATCGGCGCCATGATCGCGCTGATGATCTTTCACATCGATCTCAATGTCATTTCCATCATCGGGATCATCCTGCTCATCGGCATTGTGAAGAAGAACGCCATCATGATGATCGACTTCGCCCTGATGGCCGAACGCGAGGAGCAGAAGAACCCCTACGACGCTATCTTTGAAGCCTGTATGCTCCGCTTTCGCCCTATCATGATGACCACTATGGCTGCCATCTGCGGCGCGTTGCCGCTGGCCTTCGGCACCGGCATGGGCTCTGAGCTGCGCCGCCCTCTGGGCATTACCATTGTCGGCGGTCTGCTTATGAGTCAGTTGATCACGCTCTACACCACGCCGGTCGTCTACCTCACGCTCGACCGCATCCGCCTCTGGGTGATGGGCAAGTCCCACGACACCTTCCGCCCCGAAATTCAGGGAGCTGCATCATGAAAACCGGGATTTCTGCACCATTCATTCCGCGCCGGCGCGCCGCGTACCGTACGCTGCTCCCTGTACCCTGTACCGTGCTCAGTGCGCTGTTTCTCGCCGGCTGTATGGTCGGCCCGAAATACCATGCGCCCGCACCGCCCCAGATCGCCGCGCAAAACTACAAGGAGTCCACAGTCAATTTCCAGAACCAGGCGGGCTGGGAGGTCGCCGATCCCAACGCTCCCATGCTTCAGGGCAACTGGTGGGAAGTCTTTCATGAGCCGGAGCTGAATGATCTGGAAGGCCAGCTCAACATCAACAACCAAACCATCAGGCAATACTTCGCGCAATACATGGAAGCCCGGGCGCTGGTCGCCGAAGCCCGCTCTCAGTTCTGGCCCACTCTCACATTCTCTCCGTCGTGGAGCCGTCAGCGCACTTCTGCGAATCTGCGCTCCTCCACCTACGCCAACACCGGCGCTACCAGCACCGTATGGGAAGCACCGCTTGACGCTTCCTGGAGTCCCGATTTGTGGGGCAAAATCCGCCGCGAAGTCCAGTCCGCCGAATATGCTGCGCAGGTAAGCGCCGCCGATCTGGCCGGGGAAAAACTGACCGAGCAAGCCTCGCTGGCCGAGTATTATTTTGAGATTCGTGGTCAGGATGAACTACAGGTCATTCTCAACCAGACTGTCAGCGCTGATCAGACTGCCCTCGATGCCACCCAGGGCGCCTATCAGGCGGGCACGGGCGATTACATCTCGGTGGTCGAGGCACGTACCGCGCTGGAATCCGCAAAATCCGCCGCCACTGCCGTCGGCCTCTCCCGTGCTCAGTACGAGCACGCCATCGCTGTGCTTCTGGGCAAAGTGGCCACAGATTTTTCCATTCCCGTACGACCCATGATCTACACGCCGCCCGCCATTCCCACTGGCGTTCCCTCAGAGCTGCTCGAACGCCGCCCGGACATCGCTGCGGCCGAGCGCACGCTGGCGGAAGCCAATGCCACGATTGGAATCGGGTATGGAGCTTTCTTCCCGCAGGTGACTCTCACGGCGGCTGGAGGCACGCAGACCTCCAATATCGCCCATATTGCCGACTGGCCCAGCCGGTTCTGGTCGCTCGGCGCCTCGGCTTCGCAGGTCATCTTCGACGCCGGACTCTATCGAGCGGAGTTGCACCAGTACGAAGCCATCTACAATGCTGACCTTGCCTCGTATCGCCAGACCAGCCTCACTGCTTTTCAGCAGGTGGAAGACGCGCTCGTCGCTACTCGCAATTATTCGCAGCAGATCCTTGCCGAGCAGGAGGCTGTGAAGGATTCGCAGCAGTACCTCGACATGGAAATGCAGCGGTACCAGACTGGCGTGGATCCCTACGTCGATGTAACCATTGCGCAAACGACGCTGCTTTCCGATCAGCAGGTCCTCAACACGCTTCAGGTGTCCGACATGATCTCCTCGGTTCAGCTCGTTCAGGCACTTGGTGGCGGTTGGGACGACACGCAGTTGCCCACCCCGGCGCAGGCCGGCAGGCAACCACCCGCCAGTGTTTACAAGATGCAGAAGTAGAGAACGAAAAACCTCAGGGCGCGGGCACCGCCTCCACCCTGCGGCGGAAATATAGTAGCGCCTGTTCCACATCGCGCCGAATCTGTGCCTTCAGCGCGTCGGCGGAAGGGAAGCGCCGCTCATCCCGCAGCCGGTGGAGGAAAGAGAGCTCCAGCGGCGTCGTCTCTGTCAACTCCATTGGCGGTGGGCCGTCCAGCAGGTGCGATTCGACCGCAAATCCAGCCTCAGAAAAAGTGGGCCGCACGCCCACATTACTCACCGCATGCAGCAGCGGTGCGCCTGCACCATCGCCGATCCGCAGCTGTGAGATGTAGACCCCGTTAGCCGGAAGCAATTCGGAGTAGAGCGCGAGGTTAATCGTAGGAGCGGATAGTCTGGCTCCCATCCCGCGTCCCGAAGCGGGGGTGGAGAGAATCGAAAACGCCCGTCCCAGCATAGCGCGCGCCAATCCCATCTGTCCCGCGGCAATCCTCCGCCGCACTTCGCTGCTGGAAATAGCCACTCCACGCACGCGGAATGCGCCGTGCGAGACCACGCCGAACCCGAGCTCAGCACCCAGTTTCTTCAAATCCTCGATTCCGGCTGCCGCGTCGTGCCCGAAACGGAAAGTATCGCCCTCATAGACCTCCGCCACGCGCAGCGAGCCGCACAGCACGTGTTTGGCGAATTCCCGTGCCGACTGCATGGAGAACTCCCGTGTGAACGGGATCACCAGCGTTGCGTCCAGCCCCGTCCGCTCCAGCAAACGCAGACGGTGTGGCATGGGGGTGATCAGCTTCGGCGTACGTTCCGGATACAGCAGAGCCACCGGATGCGGATCGAACGTTACGGCAATGGCTCGAGCTTTGAGATCACGTGCACGCTCGAGCACGCGAGCAATAATCTCCTGATGCCCCCGATGCACGCCGTCGAAATTGCCAATCGCCGCGACGGTGTGCGGCCAGGTCTTCGGCAGTTCCGAAATGGAGCGAAAAATCTGCATGTTCAGAGCTCAAACGGAATTCGCAGGCCGTCGCAGGACAGCCGAACATGGCCGGGAAATGCCGCCTCGGTCGCCGCATGGTCCACTTCATGGGACATGTGAGTAAACCAGGCCCGCTTCGGTCGAACCCGCTCCACCCACTTGAGCGCCTGTTCCAGATTGGCGTGACTGGGATGCGGTTGCGGGCGAAGCGCATCCAGGATCAGCACGTCGAGGTCCTTCAGCAGTGGCAGGCTCGTCTCCGGGATGCTGCTCATGTCTGTAAGATACGCAGCAGTTCCAAATCGAAACCCGGCCACTGGCAAATTACCGTGCATCACCGGAACGCGCTGAAAGCGGGCGCGTCCGATCTCAACCGACTGTGTGTCGTTCAGTGAACGCAGTTCGACGCGCGCTCGCAGGGGGTAGCTGGAATTTGCGGAGAAAGTGTAATCGAAAATGCGTCGCAGGATCGCCCCCGTCTTGTCGTCCGCGTATAGAGGCAGAAACCCCGGCTTGTGATGAAAGCTCAGCGGGCGCAGGTCGTCCATGCCCAGAATGTGATCCGCATGGGCGTGTGTGTAGAGAACCGCGTCCACGCGCCGGATGTTCTCGCGCAGCGCCTGCTCGCGAAAGTCCGGCCCGGTATCGATGACGACAAGATGTTCCTGCCCGGCATCTTCCCACCTCGCCGCGATCGACGGCCGCGTGCGGCGATTGCGCGGGTCCGTCGAGGTGCAGACGCCGCATGTACAGCCCAGCGTGGGCACCCCCATGGAGGTTCCGCTGCCGAGGAAGACGATTTCCGCGTTCATGCGCCGGACGGGCTTACTTCTTTCCGTCGGCGGGACGCTGCGCCGACTGCGCAATGGCGTTAGTGATCTCCAGGAACATCATCCTCAGCTCGAAGAGGACATTCTGCAGGGTAGCTTCTTCCCGCTGCGTTAAATTGCCTTTGGTCTTCTCCTGCAGCAGCGCCAGCATGTCGATGCTCTGCCGTGCCCCCAGGATGTCGACGCGCGCCTTTTGCCCAGGCTCCGTCCCCGCGCCCATGGCGATCATCGCGGAGACGTAGAAGGACTGGATGATGTGTTCGAAGGTGATCGTCCCGGCTGCCCCGATCTCCGGATTGGCCTGGCGCAGCATGTCGTCCAGCTGCCGCGACGATTCCCGGTAGGCGGCGTTCTGTTCAGCCGTTTCCCGTGCGGTGAACTGCGACAGTTCCGGCTCTTCCCCCGGCTCCTCCTTCGCGGCGGCTTCGCGTTCCGGCGGAGCTGGCATGGTGACGACTTTCTCTGAGGCGGCAGGCTTCTCCTGCGCGCGCTCTTCCGCCGGTGCGGAGGCCTCCTCGCGCAGATCGCCCTCCAGGGTAAACTTGCGCCGGTCGGTCACGGTAAACGCGGATTGCTTTTCATCCATAACGTGGGGTTCTCCGGAAACTCAAAAAAGAGGCGCGGCTACGGGAGTGGCCGTCCCTCCGTCATACTCCAGGGCTGCGTTCTGTTCGAGCACTTCTGTGCGGGCTACGCCGAGCGCCAGATTTTTCGTCAACTTCGGCAGGCGGATGGCCGCCGTGCTGGTTAACTCGCCCACAACCGTGTCGCCGGCCCGAAGTTCAAGCTTCTGGCCGGGTTCCAGCCTTGGCGCGTCGTCCAGCAACTCGAACTGCCGCAAGGAGCGATGCACCGTTGCGCGCGAGCGAATCCGCTCCACAATCTCCTGTCCGATGTAACAGCCCTTGGTGAAATTCAATGCCCGCTGCAGGTTCGTTTCCTGAGGCAGATGCTTGTCGCTGAAGTCCACGTCATACAGAGGCACGCCTTCGAGCACGCGCAGATCTTCCATCGCTTCAAGTCCGCAGGGCATCGCCCCGGCAGTCACAAGAGCATTCCAGACGACGAGGGCGCGATCCGCTGGCACATGGATCTCGAAATGCGGAACTATGGGGCTGTAGCCCTGCGCTACCATCCCATCGACTCCGGCCAGTTGCGAACCGGCAAAGGTCCCGGTCTCCGGCACAGCCGCGCCCAAATGGGTCAAAATCTCCTCCGCTTGGGACCCCACGATACCAATAGATGTTATTGGTGCGTCGGATTCTTCAAGTTTCACATCATCCATGATGATAAAGCGGCGCAGATGCGTCAGAAGGCGTTCTGCCTGCGAGCGGTCCGTTTCCAGAAAGAGGACATCTTCATGGCAATACACATCGGCATCGCCCTGGATCCTGCCCTGCGCGCTCAGCACGAGTGTGTATGCCACCTGCCCGGGAGTCATGAATTTGACGCCCTGGGTCACCATGCCGTTCAGCCACCGAATCCGGTCCTTGCCGCTCACCCGCACGAAGGTTCGGTATCCCATGTCGAACACGCCGGCTTTGTCCAGCAAGCCCTGCAATTCCATGGGATTTCCACCGAAACGAAGCGGCGTATTCGCGCCCCGGTGCATCGCACGTTCCGGCGCGCCGAGCGCACTCGCCAGAGGCGTATTGGACACTTCGGGACTGGGAATCTGAACCGTCTGGCTCATGCAAAGTCCTCAAAAAAATTATAGTCTCGGGAGAGCGTCGCTCGACCGGGCGCAGAAACCTGCCGGAAGCGGCGAGAGGATCGGAAAATGCAGAGGGAACAGGGCAGGCACGGGCGGCTGGTTGTGCTGTCCGTGATGATTTTGACTCTGGCCGTAGGCGACATTGCCGGTGCTCAGGCGGCACCCGCCGCTCTCGCGCAAAATCCTGCACCTGCGGGTCCGTCTCAAAAGTCTGGGCCCGCTGCTCCAGCGCAGAAATCCGCGCCATCTGCACCGCCCGAGAAGGGGACGCACATTACTCCGGAGCAAGCCCGCGAACTGTTTGCTGACGTCGGTCAAATCCTCCAGTTCGCCTCAACGGATACGAAATTTCCCATCAGGCGCGAGGTCAAATCGCGGCTCATCACCCGCGCGGAGGTCGAGAAATATCTCCTCTCCAAAATGAACAATGACAAGGACGCGAAGCGCATGGGGCGCGAGGAAATTGTTCTGAAGAAATTCGGCCTGATCGATCCCGATTTCCAGCTTCGTCCCTTCCTTGTCAAACTGCTCGACGAGCAGATCGCCGCCTACTACGACAGCAAGACCAAAACTGTGAATCTGCTGGACTGGATCGCCCCGAAGCAGCAGAAGCCGGTGCTGGCCCACGAGCTGACTCATGCGCTCCAGGACCAGGACGTCAACCTGGACAAGTGGGAGAGCCCCGGCAGCGAAAACATATCCCGCAATTTCAAACAGGATCAGAGGCATGTTGCCATGGATGAGGACGATACCGCCCGCGAGGCAGTGGTCGAGGGGCAGGCCATGGCAGTCTTTGTCGATTACACCCTGGCTCCCTACGGCCGCAGTCTGCGCAATTCGCCGGAGCTGGCGGGTCCGCTCATTCAATCGATGACCAGCGATAACAGCGCGCGCGACCCGGTGCTTGCCCGCGCTCCGCTGCTCATCCAGGAATCGCTGCTGTTTCCATACAAATATGGCCTCAGGTTCGAGGCCGACCTCATCGCCGGCAAAAAGGATCCCTCCGCGCCGTTTGCGGATGTTCTCGCCCAGCCTCCCGCCAGCAGCTACGAGATCATGAATCCGCAGGAATATGAGCGCCACGTCAAAGTGCCGGTGCTCACGATGCCCAACATCCACCCGATCATCGACGCCGGCTACAGCCCCTACGACATCGGCGTGATGGGCGAGCTGGACGTGCGCATCCTCTCTGAACTCTTTGGTGGTCCTCAGGCACTGAACGAATTCACGCCTGCATGGGATGGCGGCATCTATTATGCGGCGCAGCGCAGGGACGCGCCGGACAAGACTTCCACCAGTTCTGTAGCGCTGTTTTATCTGTCGCAGTGGACATCGCCCGATGTCGCGGCGGACTTCGCCAAAATGTACGCGCGTGAACTCGGTCAGCAATACTCGCAGGTCACGCGCGATACGCGGGACGAATCCGGTCCGGCCGAGCAGATTTATCAGACCAATCAGGGTCCGGTGCTGATCGTCACCCAGGGAAAGGATGTCTTCGTCAGCGAAAGCTTTCCGCTCAACATTGCACGCAAGCTGGAATTTTTCATGGTGAGCGCGCAGCGGCAGAACGGCACGCAGATCGCCTCAGGATCCTGGCCGTCGAACCGGATTCTTCCTGCGCCGTTCGGCTCTGAGATGGTCATCCCGCAGTCGGATCTCACCGGCGACCTGGTCGGTTTCATGGCCAGTTGCGGCCTGATAAAGGCCACCCTGATCCGCTGAGTTCGCTGAGACTGCCAGGTATACTGGAAACTTGCGCTGAGAGTTCATTTTTCTGCGGAGGCCTCCCAGCGAGTCTCCGGGGTGGGAGTCTTCTTGCAACAGGCAGAGATCGGCATTATCGGAGGCAGCGGGCTTTACTCCATGCCCGGCCTGACCGGCATGCACGAAGAGCATGTGACCACCCCCTTCGGCGAGCCCAGCGACGCATTCGTTTTGGGCGAGCTGGAGGGCCGCAGGGTCGCATTTCTCGCCCGTCACGGCCGCGGCCATCGCATCCTGCCCTCGGAACTGAACTTCCGTGCGAACATCTACGCACTCAAAAAGCTCGGCGTCGAACGCATTCTTTCCGTCTCCGCCGTCGGCTCGCTGAAGGAAGAGCACAAGCCCGGCGACTTCCTCATCCCCGACCAGTTCATCGACCGCACCTTCCATCGCGTCGCCACCTTTTTCGGAGAGGGCCTGGTGGGCCACGTGGCTTTCGGCGATCCCGTCTGCGCGACGGTTGCTCGCGCGCTCGTTACCGCCTCTGGATCCGAAGGGGTCACCGCGAAGCCGCGCGGTACGTACGTCTGCATGGAGGGCCCTCAGTTTTCCACGCGTGCCGAATCGAACCTTTACCGCAGTTGGGGCGCTGACGTGATCGGCATGACGAATCTCCAGGAAGCCAAGCTGGCCCGCGAAGCCGAGATTTGTTACGCCACCGCCGCCATGGTCACCGACTATGACTGCTGGCATCCCGATCACGATTCTGTGACGGTGGAGCAGATTGTCGCCGTTCTGAATCACAACGCCGCCAATGCATGTAAGGTTATCCGGGCTGCGGTCGCTGCTATGCCGCGCGAACGCAATTGCTCCTGTGCCACCGCGCTCAGGCACGCCCTCCTCACCAGCCCATCCGCCGTTCCGCCGGCAACGCGCGAAAAGCTTGATCTGCTGGTTGGCAAATATCTGAGGTAAAGCAAATCGCAAGCGAGGAAAGTTATCTGCATGGCCATTCTTGTTGTAGGCAGCGTCGCGTTCGATGCCATTGAGACTCCTTCAGGTCGCCGCGACCGCTGCGTCGGCGGTGCCGCGACCTACTTTGCCCTCGCGGCCAGCTACTTCACGCCCGTTCGCGTGATCGCCGTGGTCGGCGAAGACTTCGGGCCCGAGGAAGAATCCGTCCTCACCCGCCGCGGCATCGACACGCGCGGTATTGAGCACGTTCCCGGCAAGAGCTTCTTCTGGAGCGGCTCCTACATGAAGAATCTCAATGAAGCACAGACGCTCAACACGGAACTCAATGTTTTCCAGAGCTTCTCTCCCAAAATCCCTGCCGAATACCGGGACAGCGAGTATCTCTTCCTGGCGAATATCGATCCTGTTCTTCAGGCCGACGTCCGCGGCAAAATGCCAAAAGTGAAAATGGTGTGCGGCGACACCATGAATTACTGGATCAGGGACCATCAGGAAAACCTGGCACGCGTCCTCGAGCACCTCGACGCGCTGCTGATCAACGATGCCGAGGCGAAAATGCTGGCTCATGAGAATAACCTCGTCCTCGCCGCCCGCAGGATCCTCGCCATGGGACCAAAGGCTTTGGTGGTCAAGCATGGCGAATACGGCGCGACCTCATTTTTCGGCGAGCAAGCCTTCCTCGGCGAAAAGTGCCGCACGCCGTTCCGCGCGCCCGCGCTGCCGCTGGCCGAAGTCGTCGATCCCACCGGAGCTGGTGACTCATTTGCCGGTGGCTTCTTCGGTTACGTCGCTTCGCAGCCGCAGCTCACACCGGCCGTCTTCCGCCGCGCCATGTTCTATGGTGGCGTTATGGGATCATTCGCGGTGGAACGCTTTGGCACTGAGCGTTTGCAGGCGCTTGACCCAAAGGAAATCGAGGACCGCTTTGCGCTCTTCCGTCAGCTCTCGCATCTCGACTGATCGACACGAGAACGAAGCCGGCCTCGCCCGCCGCTCTCTGCGCCACGAGGCGGTCTTCGCCGGGCTGGTCGGCGCGTTTGTCTCGGTGGTTGCCTTCGGCTACTGCTTCCAGAACAACCTGCTGCTCCTCTATGGCGACGCAGTGGCGCACCTCGCCATCGCGCGGCGGATCCTCGATTCCGCGAGTCCCGGTATCCGCCAGATCGGCTCGGTCTGGCTGCCGTTCCCGCATCTGCTCATGGCGTCCTTCGCCGCCAGGATGTCCTGGTGGCAAAGCGGCATTGCCGGTGCCATTCCCTCCATGGCGTGCTACGTGCTCAGCGTCGCCGGCCTGTGGCGGCTGGCGCGTTATTGGCTGCGCCCCGCGGGCGCCGTCGTCGCGGTGCTCTTCTTCGCGCTCAATCCCGGACTGCTCTACATGCAGTCCACCGCCATGACCGAGCCGCTCTTCCTCTGCCAGATCATCTGGAGCGCGCTTTTCCTCGTCGCCTTTCTGCGTGAGGTCGGGGCGGGGAATTCAAAGCCTGCGGGCCGGGCCCTGGTGGCATGTGGGTTGGTTTCGGTCACCGCTATCTTCACCCGCTACGACGGCTGGATCTTCACCTGCCTTGTCTGGCTTATCGCCTTGCGCGGTCTATGGCGGGCACGCGCCGGAAAATCCCGCGCCGGGGGCGCCTTCGTTCTCTTTACCGCGATGCTGGGCGCCTCGCCCGTGCTCTGGTTCGCGTGGAATGCCCGCCAGTATGGCGACTGGCTCGACTTCATGC
>JASHRH010000161.1 GCA_030037475.1 Acidobacteriaceae bacterium | reverse complement strand
GCATCGTCGAGGCCATTGAACAGTCGAAGATCATGGTGCTGGTTTTCACGGCCGACGCCAATGCCTCGCCGCAGATCCACAGGGAGGTGGAGCGGGCGGTCAATCATGGAGTCGCGATTCTGCCGCTGCGGGTCGAAGATGTGTCGCCCAGCAGAGCGCTCGAATACTTTATAGCGAACCTGCACTGGCTGGATGCGTTGTCACCTCCGCTGGAAGCTCACCTCAAACACCTGGCGGGGACAGTCAAAGCACTGCTGGCGCGAATGCAGTCGACGACGGCAGCCGAGCAGAAGCCGCCGGAGCCCAAGCGCACGCGCAGGAGAAGTCTGGTCTGGGCCTGGAGCGGAGCCGCCCTGCTGGCTCTTGCAATTGCCGCGATCATTGCAATGTTGATTGTCAGGCCTCATTCTCCATCGGCGGGCAATACGCCGCCGCCCCAGCAGCCAGCCGGAACAGGCGATTGCACGCCCATCGTACGGAGTGCCAGTCTCGCCCTGAAGCAGCCCGAGCCTGGGAGCAAAGGGCAGGTAGCCGGAGGGCACTGGACCCCCTGTCGCAGCGGCACCCCGAGCGAACTGAATTCGGTCTTCGGGACCAGCGATGGCGGGCAACTCTGGGCCGCTGGAGACGGTGGCACGATTCTCAAATCGGACGACGGTGGCGCAACCTGGCTGCGCAGCAACAGCAGCACCACTAACGAGCTGGATTCGATCTTCGGAACCCCAGACGGGAAGCATCTGTGGGTTGCCGGCGCTCAAGGTGCCATCCTGGAGTCGGATGATGGCGGCGCAAACTGGTCATCCCTCGGCAGCAACACCAAAAACAACCTCAAATCCATTGCGGGAACCCCCGATGGCAAACACCTGTGGGCTGTGGGCTACCTGGGCACGATCCTTGAGTCGGACAACGGCGGCGCAAACTGGACAGTGCGCAACAGCGGTACCGACGAATATCTGTATTCGATCTTTGCCACCCCCGATGGCAAGAACCTGTGTGCCGTCGGTTATAGCGGCACCATCACGCGATCGAACGATGGAGGCGCGCACTGGCAGGCACAAGTTCCTTTCGGTCTTGACACCCCGGCGCTTTATTCGATTTTCGGAACGCGCGATGGCAAGCGCCTGTGGGCTGTTGGCAATGCCGGCGACATCCAGGAATCCGCGGACGGAGGCGCAAACTGGTCGCGTCCCAACAGTCATGCCGATTTTGCCTTCAACGCCATCTTTGGAACCGCCGGCGGCGAACATCTGTGGGCCGTGGGCGTCGGAGGTGCAATTGTGAGGTCGGACGATGGGGGGAAAACCTGGATGCCGGACAGTGTTGATACCACAGACAATTTTTCTTCAATCTTTGGGAACAGCGATGGTAAGTACCTGGTCATTGCCGGCGACCATGGCACGATCCTCAGATCCGTTATCAGCAATTAGCTCCGGCGCACCGGCCTGCGGAGTCAACGGCTGGCTGACGCGCATAGAAGTGGCGGATGATTTCCGTTTTCCCGGGCACGGTTTTCTGCCTTCGGGCAAATCGTGGCTGAAACGAGCACTCCCTGAAAGGATTTGGGATGGCGCACGATGTTTTCATTAGTTATTCCGCAAAAGACAAGCCAACTGCGGACGCGGCGTGCGCTGTTTTGGAGTCGATGGGTATACGCTGCTGGATCGAGCCGCGCGATGCGATAGCCGGCGCAGACGCGGACGAGAGCCGCGTAAATGCCATTCAACAATCGCGGATCATGGTTCTCATCTTCAGCGCCGATGCCAACGGCTCGCCGCAAATTCGCCGGGAGATTGAACAGGCGGTCGACAACGGAGTCACGATCCTGCCTCTGCGCGTAGAGGACATTCTTCCCAGCGGCGCGCTCGCCTACTACATCGGAAACGTGCACTGGCTGGATGCGCTGACACCGCCTCTGGAAGCCCGCCTCAAAGACCTGGCGGGGGCAGTCGCATTACTGCTGGCGAGGATGCAATCGCCGGAGCAGACTGAGCCGTTCGTGACAGAGCGCGATGCCGGACTGGCGGCGTTTGAACCGGAGAGGACGGAGCCTGAACGCAGGCGCGGGAGGGTTCTGATTTGGGCCTGGATCTGTATAGCGGTGCTGGTGCTTGTGCTGGCCACGGTTATTGCACTGCGGATCTTCCCGCGCCCATCAGGCGCGCTTGCCGGACCAGGCACATGGCGGCCAATCAGCGCCATGCCTGTGACGACCGAGGGCTATGGGGTGGGCACCGCGAACGGCATCATCTATGTCGCGGGTGGGGGAAGACGGCTGCACGGTCAGAATAACCCGCGCACGGTGGTGGGCAGCTTGTGGGCCTATAACCCGAAGATGGACCTCTGGACGAAGAAAGCTCCAATGCCCACGCCTCGGGCTTACCCATCGCTGGCAAGCGTCAACGGGATTCTTTATGCCGCCGGAGGGTGTGCTGACTGGGACTGTGCAATGCCGCTCGCAACGGTGGAAGCCTACGACGGCTCAACCAATACATGGAAGGAGGTTGCGCCAATGAGTATTCCGCGGCGCAACTCTGATTTTCTCGTTTCCAGTGGCGGCCTGTTCTACGCAGCCGGCGGCATGCAGGGAACAGGATGTTCGTTCACGACAGCAGCTGAGGCCTACAGCCCCTCAGCGAATGAATGGACGGAATTGCCACGAATACCGGAGAGCCGGAATGGAACCGCAGTGGGCGCTATCAACAATGTGATTTACATAGCCGGAGGAAACGACTGCAACCGCGGCGCCGTGATGGTTGGAAGCACCGAGGCTTTCGACACGAGAACGGGCCAGTGGTCATTCCTGGCGGCACTACCCGTTCCGGTCAGTGACGCAGCATTTGGCGTCATCGATGGAAAGTTGTACCTCGCCGGTGGATCCAATGCCAGGGGGCTGCTGACCAATACTCAGGTCTTCGATCCCGTGAGCCGCATCTGGAACCAGGCTGCCCCGCTGCCTGAACCGCTCAGTGCCGGAACCTATGGCGCCGTCGTGGATGGGGTCTTCTATCTTGTAGGAGTGCATGTTAACGGCGCAGACATACCTTCCAGCACGAATTTTGCGTACACGCCGAATGCTCCCACCCGGTAGCCCAAGGGTGTTTTGAGGAGCCTTGCAGGTTCTTCGTCACTCAAGCCAAAAGCCGACTTTCCGGACCACCCTCACCGAAGTCCCTTCTTAGAGCGAAACCAGCGATGCTGTGTTTTTTTAAGGTCGGTTCAGTGCGGCTTTCTTCGGCGGAAAGCCGCGTTGAGGACTGCGGCTCTGAGATACACCTTCGCTGGTTTCGCTCTAGGCGAGCGCTTCGTTGAGGTTTTCGAGGGCTTCGTCAATCTCGGCATTGTTCTTATAGCCGACGGTGACGGAATCGACGCGGGCCGTGCGGAAGGCGAAGCGCATGGCGCGGCGGCGGTCGTCGCGATCGAAGGTGCCTTCGCCGATCAGCTTCATGCTGATGACGCCCTTGCCGCCGGCGAGGGTCTGGTGGATGCGGGTGACCACTTCAGGCACATCGCCGCCGACACTGGCCATGTAATCCTCGGCATCCATGCGCACGCCCTTGTGATTGACGCGGATCATGCCGACCTGGAGCCAGGAATTGTCCGGGACGCGGGCGAGCGCGGGCAGACCGTGAACCGAAGCGCCGCGGGCACGCACCGCGCCCCTGTGCTGGGCGGTGAGGACGTCGTCCTGCCAGCGACGGGTGTCCTCGGGCCAGGTGGAGGTGTGCTGCCAGTGGAGAAGCAGGATATCGAAGTAGTCGGTGCGAGCCTGGCGGCGCAGATCGTCGATCTTCCGGAGCGGCGGCGTGGGATCGTCGGTCGTCACCTTGGTCATCAGGCGGTAATCCTCGCGGGGAATGCCCTGGAGCGCGATGCCGAGCATGCGGTGCATGTCGTAATACGAGTCGGAGGTCTCAAAGAAGCGGATGCCACGGTCGTAGGCATAGCGGACGAGACGATTGAAGCCCTGCTGGCCAAGATTGCGCTGGACGGCGCCGCTCATGGTTCCCGTGCCGAAGGCGAGGCGGGTGACCTTGACTCCGGAATTGCCGAGCGGGACCCAGCTCGCGGCGGTTTGCGGTTCAGCTTCGAGGGGGAGCGTTCCAAGCGAGGCAATGGCGCCGGTGGCGGCGGAAGCCTTGAGAAAATCGCGGCGGGAGAAGGACGTCATGGTGCCCTCCTTGCCTTTTAGAGTACAGGGAACAGGGTGCAGGGTACAGGGCCACCGGAGACAGCAGTCAGTCGTCAGGAAACCTCGAAGATGTTCTCGGACTTCACCGCCTGGGTGAGCGCGCGATCGGTCAGATGGCGGGCGATGGCGTAAAACTGCGCGGCGAACGGCGAATCGGGTCCGGCGAGCGCGACGGGCAGGCCAGTATCGCCGCCGTGGCGAATTTCGGGAACCAGTTCGACCGATCCCAGAAACGGAATGTCGAACTGCTTTGCCGTACGCTCCGCGCCGCCGCGGGAGAAGATGTCGATTTCCTGATGGCAGTGCGGGCAGGTGAAGTGGGACATGTTCTCAACGATGCCCAGCACCTCGACATTGACCTGGTGGAACATCTCCAGGGCCTTGCGCGCGTCCTGCAGCGAAACGTCCGACGGCGTGGAGACGACTACCGCGCCGGTGAGCGGAACCGTCTGGACCAGCGAGATGACCACGTCGCCGGTGCCGGGAGGCAAATCGATGAGGAGGATGTCGAGCTCGCCCCATTCCACCTGCTGGAGGAACTGGCGGATGATCTGGTGGAGCATGGGGCCGCGCATCACGAGCGGCTTGTCGCCGGGGGAGATGAAGCCGATGGAGATGACTTTGACGCCGTGCGCGACGTTGGGCTCGATCTGGTTGTTCTCGAGCACGCGCGGCTGACGCGCGGTGCCGAGCATGAGCGGCACGTTGGGGCCGTAGATATCGGCGTCGATCAGGCCGACGCGGTGCCCGAGCTTCGCCAGGGCCACGGCGAGATTCACGGCGAGCGTGGTTTTGCCAACACCGCCCTTGCCGGATCCGATGGCGACGATGGATTGAACGCCCGGAAGCGCTGCGGGAGGCGGTGGAGTGGGTGGATGCGCCATAACTACAGGGTACAGGGTGGAGGGTACAGGTTGCAGGTTACGGTGACGGGTGCCGCGAACCGGCAAGTCAGCGAGTCGGCGAAAGCGTTCCTATACCTTGATGGGGATGGTGGGGTCGAATCTGGGGATGCGGCGGCGGCGGGCTTCGGCTTCGCGGAGGTCGCGCCGGCGTCCGGCGTCCTCGTAGCGGCGCTTCTCTTCGTCGGTGCGAACTTCGAGCGGCGGGACGGGCACGCGGCGGCCCTGAGGATCGATGGCGACAAAGGTGAGATACGCCGAGGCGACGTGGCGATGGATGCCGGCGAGGGTGTTTTCCACCCAGACCTTCACGCCGACCTCCATGGAGGTGTGAAAGGCGCGGTTGATGGAGGACTTGAGGATGAGCAGGTCGCCGACGTGGACCGGCGCGATGAAGTCGATGTGCTCCATCGAGGCGGTGACGACGTAACTGCGGGCGTGGCGGAAGGCAGCCATGGCCCCGACAAGATCGATGAAGTTCATGAGGCGGCCACCAAGCAGATTGCCCAGAGCGTTGGTGTCATTGGGCAGGATCAGCTCGGTCATCTCCGACTGCGATTCGCTGACAGCGCGCGGGGGCAGCGTGGGGCCGGTCGTCTTGATGTCCATGGAATTAGGGTACAGGGTGCAGGGGATAGGGTACAGAGAACAGGGAACAGGAAGCAGGGAACAGGGAGTAAAGAACAGGCAACAGCGGTCTTTGCCGCAATTCTGGCGATTGGGGAATGATGGTGCTGGAGGGGGATCGAGAGCAGGACATGGATAAAGTAGCGAACCTGAAGGAAATTCTGGAGCAGGATCCGAAGAATGCGTTTGCGCGGTATGGGCTGGCGATGGAGTATGCGGGGCGAGGCGAGATGGAGGTGGCTCTCGCTGAGTTCAGCAGGCTGCTCGCAGACCATCCCGAATACGCAGCGGGATATTTTATGGCGGCGCAAACATTGGCGAAAGCGCGACGAGTCGCGGAGGCGAAAACGCGGCTGGCCGAAGGCATCGCGTGCGCGCGGAAGGCAGGGAATCAGCACGCCGCGCGGGAAATGCAGGCGATGCTGGATGATCTGGAGATGGCGGAGTGAGCCGGATCCCACATCTGCCAAAGCCAGGCAGATGTGGGGCACCCAGGGATGCGCTCGTCAGAAGAGGCTGAGCGGAATGGAGTCGGACAACGCGCGGTAACCGGCGGGATTGGGATGCAGATGGTCGCCCGAGTCCCAGGCGGGCTTGAGGCGCTCGGGGTCGGCGGGGTCGCCGATGGCTTTGTTGAAGTCGAGCACCGCGTCGAAGTGGCCGGGAGCGCGAATCCAGGCGTTGATTGCGTCGAGATCGGCGAGCGTGGCGGCGCCGGGGTGGTAGAAACCAGAGCCCGCGAAGGGCGTGATCGTGGCGCCGATCACCTCGATGCCATGAGCGTGAGCGCGCGTGATGATCTGCTGATACGCGCCAAGGATCCGGTGAACCAGCTCCTGGTGCATGGCGGGCGGCGCTGGGCCGCGAAACGTGAGGCCGCCGAGATCGTTCACTCCCTCGAACACAATGACCCACCGCACGCCCGTTTGCGCGAGCACATCGCGATCGAAACGGGCGAGCGTGTTGGGGCCGAGGCATTGCGTGAGCAGGCAATTGCCGCCGATGCCCTCGTTGAGGACGGAGAAGTCGCGCCTTTCCGGCGCAGCTTGCAGGCGCACGGCGAGGTCGTCGGTCCAGCGGTCGTTGCCGTTCGTCGTGGTGGCGTGGCCGTCGGTGATGGAGTCGCCGAGGGCGACGATGGAGCCGGCATCGGGCGGCGCCAGCACATCTACGCCGGAGATTTGATACCAGTGCTCGACGGTTTGCGCGTTCAGCAGCGACGGCGCGGAGACCTGATTGCCGTGAACGTAATAAGAGTCCGCGCGGGAACCTGGATGGCCGGTTTCGCGAGCCGGCGGTGAGGGGAAATAAATGGTGATGGCGAGGCTGGAAAGCGCGGGCATTTCCAGCTGGACAGGGTCGGATATGTATTCGGCGCCGACAGGAACGACGACCGAGGGTGAACCGTTGAAGGTGACGGCGCGGTCGGTGGCGGGATCGATGGCGGAGGACGAGCCGGCGGTGAGCGCGCGCGCGATGTGGACGGACGAGAAGAGAAGCGGCTGGGTCCCGAAGGCGTTGGAGATGTGCACGCGGAGGGTGTCGCCTCCAACGGACAAGTGAACAATCTGACGGAGTGTCGCGTCGCGCAGCGCATCGGGAGGAAGTGAGTTTTGCGGCTCGGGAATTTGTTGCGAGGCAGCCCAGGTACCGACCCACACAGGCTGCACCTGAGCCTGCGCGTGAAGGCTGACGGCAAGAACCAAAACAGCGGGAAAGGCGACGGCGGCAGCGAGCGCGGCTTTTGCGGATTTCATGCTCAATGGACTAGTCTGGGTTCCGAACTAAATCGCTTTTCG
>JASHRH010000013.1 GCA_030037475.1 Acidobacteriaceae bacterium | reverse complement strand
ATCGAGCGTCTATCGCGCGGAGTCTACCGACTGACCCGATACCCCGTCTCTCCGCTCGGCCAGTACGTGGAAGCGGCGCTGTGGCCGCAAGTCCGCCGTCCCGGTGCACAGGCTACCGTCTCTCACGAGTCCGCCTTGGCAATCTACGGACTGTCTGACATCAGTCCTGTGAAGGTGCACATCACCTTGCCACATGCGCTTCGCATTCGTCGCGCCGTGCCCCGACACCTGATGCTTCACTACGCGGATCTCGACCCGCAAGACATCAAGCAAATCGAAGGCGTACCCGTCACGACGGCCGCGCGCACCATCCGAGACGTACACGCCGCGCATCTCGGACCTGCGCTCGTCCACCAAGCAATCACGGATGGACGCAAGACAGGCCATCTGACATTCGATGAAGCCGATCGGCTGGAACAAGAACTCCTGGGCACGCCGGCGCAGTCGCGAACTATGCGTCCTGGCGAACGGCGTAGGGAGCGAGAGTGATCCCCACACGAAAGCCGCCGACTGGTCCGCCGCCGTCCGCGGGCGTCCTCGCGAAATACGCCCAAGCGTACGCGCGCGCAAGCGGTATCAGCGAGGGACGCGTTCGCACCTGGATCTCGTACATGATTACAGCCGGCGTCCTCGAACGAGCCGCTGGCGATGGCCATCCGCAATTCATCATCAAGGGAGGGGTAGCCCTTGAACTACGCCTACGCGATCGAGCTCGAGCAACCAAGGACATCGATGTCGTGTCTCAGGACCCGACGGCGGACCTCGCGCGCACCTTGGAGCGTGCCCTGACGGGTGAACCCTATCAGGGCTTCTCTTTTCGACGCAAGCGAGAGCCGCTGGTCCTGGACAATGGCGTCGTCAACATGGAATTTGCCGTGAGTTATCGCAGCGGCACCTGGGCAAGCATCACCGTCGACATCGCGCGAGCCGAATCGGGCGAGTCCGAGGTTGAGTGGTTGGAGGCGATTCCCCTCACAGAGGCATTCGGGGTGACAGGCCCTACCGTGCTCCCCTGCTTGCCTCTACGACTACACATTGCACAGAAACTCCATGGCATGACGCTGCCACCCCGACCCGGCAAGCGCAACGAACGGTTTCGCGATCTGATTGACCTTCTGCTCATGGAAACATTGGTTACCGACTACCGGGGTCTCCGTGAAGCCTGCGAGGCGGTATTCCGTGCTCGCGGCACTCACTCGTGGCCACCTCCGCTGGACCTGCCGGCAAACTGGGTCAATCCAGTCACACGATTGGCTCAGGAGCTCAACCTTCCAATCACCGATGCTTACTCCGGAATGGCGCGTGTGCAGGCGTTCGTCGATCGAATCGTCCGCGCATGATCCCCAAGTCGCGGGCCGTTCTGGGCCTCTGGATAGGCGCCATTCTCGCGAAAAGTCGCAAACTACTTCACTCGCCTCGACTGCGGAAGACCGGGAACGGTTCAAATCCTGCCCCCGCTACCACGGAATTTCCTACTTCGTCCCCACCGGTCTCGACGCGCGGAAACAGCGCAGCGAGGGCAGCGGGGTCCGCGTCAAATAGCGTGACCGCCTCAGCTTCGCGGGCTCGACCTCGACGCGGCCGGTCTCGCTGTGCCTTAGCCGAACGCGCGGCCGTCGGCAGACTGGCCGGCGAGCACCTTGCCTTCAGGCCCGCGACGCGTGCGGCGTTCAATCTCGTCCCGATACGCTTCAGCCATCGCGCCGTTGACTGCAAGCAGAATGCGCTGCTCCTCGCGGCGCATGTCAATCCCATGCGCGACAACATGCACGCCGAGATCCTGCAATTCCTTCAACGCGCGCTACTGCTCCGCCAGCTCGCACCGCAACAGCGAAGAGTCCTCCGCGACGATAACGTCGAACTTCCGCGCGCGGGCCGTTGCGGGCAAATCACGGTATCCGGGCGGCTGCGCTGTGCCGCCGCTGATAGCTGCATCACTGAATCGCGATACAACCTTGAAGCCCTCACGCTCCGCGATGCGCTCGCATACGCGGAACTGATCCTCAATTCAAGACTCCGACTGCCGCTCGGTAGAGAAGCGAGCGTAGAGCGCGGCGCGAGTGTTCATGATTTGTGCTCCAGCAGTGCAGAGAGCTGCTTATATAGGTGCTTGTGCGCTCTCGCTCCGGTCTCCGCGATGGTGCTCATGAATAGCTTCTTGCCGCCGTGCCTGCCGATCAGGACTAGATGGCTGTCCTGCTGGCGTCTGGAGACTGAACCCACAAATGCAAGCGAGTTGCCTGTATCGCTATACATTGCAGCCTGTTTGACTGCCTGTGTGGCCTTGCTGACGATGTACAGAATTGCATACTCGATTGATCGAGGAATGTCGCCGCTGCCGGACACGTAGCGCCGCATCGTGCGGTCGGTGACGTCAAGCAGGCGTGCCGCTTCCGACTGATCGAGTCCGGCGCTTTTTAGAAGCTTCCGAAGTTCGTTCGATTTCATGGCATCTTGGATAATACGACCTAGGACAAAATACTCCACCAGGCTTCCGTTGTAAAGCTCGTACAGGTAGCCGACGGCACCCATTTTTCTTTGCCGGAGCAAGAATTTTTTAATTTTAAACCAATTCGTATATTTTTTAACGACGACCTTCCGTACACCGTTCCGCTGAAGTAGCTGTGAACCATTCAACCTGAGTCATACGGGAAGTGCTTCGCGCAATATCTTGTCGCGCGATCGCGGCGGCAGATCACCGGGCGTCAACAGATCTACCCTGACACGCAACAGGCCCTCGAAAGCAACTTGGAGGCCCCCGAGATCGAAGAGCGTGGTGCCGGGCAGGGGATCAACCAGAATGTCCAGGTCGCTCCGCTCGGTGTCGCTCCCGCTCAGCACCGAGCCGAATACCCGCGGATTACTCGCTCGGCATTGTTTGACGAGCCGTCGAACAGCATCGCGATGGAGCATCAGGGCCCTGGACGGTTTCAAGAGGCTTTACCTAAATGGCCGAAGCACTATCCATAACGATTTTACCCCGGGCAGCACGTTCCGCTCACGATCTCGCACAGTCCGTCGAGGCGCACGCCTAACAAATTGAAAAAGACTTTTTCGCGTCCGGCGCCTGTTGCGGCCATTGCGTCACGTTGACCACAGACGCGGACTCGCCGGTCCGGCAAGCGGCGCCGGCCACTCCTGCTCGTCACGTCGTCGCGGCCACGCGCGGCGCTCATTTGATGATCTCGAAGTCGTCATCACCGAGAGGCCGGGCGAAATCGCCCCACTTGCCGCTCCGGCGCCAGTAGTCGTAGATACCGAGATCGCGAAGCAGCGTCTTGAAGGCCGGGAGCCTGCGCGCCTCGCGCAGGAACGGAAACCACATCGGCGACAGATTGTTCCCGTTCCGCTCGACATAGCTGCGG
>JASHRH010000160.1 GCA_030037475.1 Acidobacteriaceae bacterium | reverse complement strand
CAAGTGCAGCCACAGCCTCCGCCACGCGCCGCGGCTCGTCGAAGTCGATCGGCTCCGGGCGCCCTTTGGGCACCGCACAGAAACCGCAGCGCCGCGTACAGGTATTTCCCAGCATCATGAAGGTCGCGGTGCGATGGTGCCAGCACTCGCCGATGTTGGGGCACTGGGCGGACTCGCACACCGTATGCAGGTTGAGGCCGCGCGCCAGCTTCTTCAGGTCGTGGTAGTTCTCGCCCATGGGTGCGCGCGCCCGCAGCCACGCGGGCCTGGCGAGCGGACGGCGGGGCGCGAGATCGATCTGGACGAGATCTGCCAGCGGACCAGCAGCCATATCTCCTTTATTTTATCGGAGCATTGGCTGGGCTCCGCTCGTTTACACTCTGCCTATGCCTCACCCGGCCAGCGAGAGCCTCTTCCCTTCTGAACCTCAGGGCGGCGCGTGGATCACGGCGTATTGCGATGGTGGGTCGCGCGGGAATCCCGGCCCGGCCGGCTACGGCGTCTTCATCCAGGGACCCGGCGGCGAGACGCTCGACGAGCTGAGCGAGTTTTTAGGGCGGGCGACCAACAATGTCGCCGAATATCGGGGCCTGCTGGCCGCACTCGACTATGCGCTCCAGTCCGGCCATGCGCGGCTGCGCGTCATCGCCGACTCCGAGCTGCTCGTCAAGCAGATTCAGGGCCGCTACAAGGTCAGCAGCCCCGATCTGCGCCCGCTCTACGAGGAGGCGAAACGCCGTATTGCCCGGCTGGACGCCTTCCGCATCGAGCATGTTCTGCGCGGGAAGAACCGGCGGGCTGACCGGCTGGCTAATCTGGCCATGGATAAGGGGACTGGCCGTCCAGGCGGACCTGTTGAGTCGTCGGCGAAACCGGTGGCATCGCCCGCGCGACGAGCGACTCCAGCGGCGAAAGGTTATGTGAAAAACGGTGTCGTCCATCTGATCGAAGGCGAACTCCCCGAGGGCGCCTTTGTGAGGGTCGAGATCGACCGGCAATAGGATTCGGCTCGCACTATGCCGCACCACGATGTCAGCCCGCACTTGCCGCCTGCAGCTGTTGCGCAGCTGGATGCATTCCTCGCGCTGCTGCTGCGATGGAACGCCCGCATTAGCCTGACCGCCGTGCGCGATCCGGAAGCGATCGTGCGCCGCCATTTCGCGGAAAGCCTGTTTGCCGCGGAGCACGTTCCTGCCGGCGCGGCGATGCTGCTCGATTTCGGCTCGGGCGCGGGATTTCCCGGCATCCCGATTGCCATCGCGCGGCCGGAAATCGCCGTCACTCTCGCCGAATCGCAGAGCAGGAAGGCTGCGTTCCTGCGCGAAGCGGTTCGCACGCTCGGCCTGCGCGCCGAAGTGTGGCCTGGGCGCGTGGAAGAGATGCCCGCGGAACGCGTCTTCGATGCCGTAACCCTGCGCGCGGTCGACAAAATGCCACACGCTTGCCGGCTTGCTGTTCCGCGTTTGGCTGGCGGCGGATGGCTCGCCGTCTTCACCACGCACGCGGCGGAATCCACGCTCAATCGGCTTCCCGGCATTCGCTGGACCGAGGCGCTGCCCATCCCCGGCTCCCGCCAGGAGATCCTCCGCACTGGAGTGCGCCACGAGGGCTAATAGGCGCGCAGCGTCTCAACCGGCAACCGCACCTGGAAGCAGGTCGCGCCCGGCTGCGAGGTCACGTGGATGAACCCGCGATGCTGGCGCACAATGCGCTGCGCCGTATCCAGCCCCAGCCCCAGGGCGCCGCTGCCCGGCGCCCTGGTGGTGAAGAACGGCTCGAAGATGCGTCCCTGAATGTCTTCGGGGATGCCCGACCCGTCGTCCCAGATCTCCACCACCACGAAATCGCCGGAGCAGTGCGCGTTCAGCGTGATGCGCCCGCGGTCGTGCATCGCGTCCAGCGCATTTTCCAGCAGCGCCATCCAGACCTGGTTCAGCTCGCTGGCGTAGGCAGAGATGCTCGGCAGATCCGGCGCAAGGCGCCGCTCCACCTGCACCTTTTCAAGGCGCGACTGCAGCATGGCCAGCGTCGCCTCCAGCGATTGGGGGATGTCCACCTGCTGGATGGGCGCCTGATCCATCCACGAATAGTCCTTGATGGCCGCGATCAGCTCGAAGATACGTGCTGTGGAATCGACCATGGCCTGCGCCATGCGTTCGGTGCGCGCCGATGAGGCGAACTGCGAAAGCACGATCTCGAGATGCTGACCGACCAGCAGCTCTGACAGCTCGTCCAGGTCTTCAGGACTGATGTTTAGTTCCGCCAGGTCCGGCACGACTGGCCGACTCGGCGCGACGCTATGCTCGCGCAGCCAGCGATGCAGCCGCTCTTCGCGCTCCACCTGGGTCACCGGATCCGCGGGCCGCGAGCGCGCCCGCTCCGCGATGCGCCGACTCCACGCACGGACGTTTTCAAGATGCTTTTCGTCCAGACACAAACTGCCCAGCAGAAATTTCTGCTGTCCGTAGACGCGCAGCTCTTCGATGAGCCCCGACGCCGTACGCTGTGCCGCCGATGCCGGGTTGTTCAGCTCGTGCGCCAGATTGCCAGCCAGCTTGCCCAGCGCGCTCAGCTTTTCCGTTTGCTGCTCCAGCCGCGTCATCTCGCGCACGCGGTCCAGCATGACGGAGACGCAGCGCTGCGCCATCGAGGGAATCGCCTCCAGCAGTTCCGGGAAATTTTCCCGATCGAACTGGAGAGCCCAGACGTCGGTAGCTGCAAAGCCGTAACCGCCGAAGGTCTTCATGCGCGAGAAGGGCAGGAGGCCCGTGATCTGCCCGGCTCGGCCAATGAACAGTCCCGCCCCGCCCTGCTGACGGCGGAAATGGACTTCTCCTTTCAGCAGGATCCACATCTTTGTGGCGGGGTCGCCCTCGCGGAATATCTGCGTTCCGCAGGCAAGGAATATCTCTTCGCAGTGGGTGGCGAGCCACTCGCATTCGCTGTCCGCGAGGCCATTCAGCGCGGGTACCTGCCGCAGCGCGTCGACGATCCGGGACAGCGGAGTCCGCTCGAATGCAGCGGGGGCCGGGGAGACGATGGTGTCCATGGGGAACCCCCTGCTGGAGAATAGCCGAAACCGCCGCGTCGCTTCCCTGTGGATGTTATCCGGCGGCGCAGGCCGCGCGATGAAATGCGGCGGAAGCCCTTTGAATGGAGCTTCCGTCGCGAGACGTTCCTCGATTTCTTACTTTTCCGATTTGACGGCAGGCTGCGGAACGCCGTCTTTCACGATCACCGGATCGAGGAAGGGCATGGCCGCGCGCAACTGTGCGCCAATCTCTTCCACCTGCAATCCAGCTTCTTTCCTGCGCATCTCCGTGAAGCTCTTCCGCCCGGTTTTGTTCTCCTCGATCCACTTCTTTGCGAACGAGCCGTTCTGGATTTCGGTCAGCAGCTTTTTCATCTCGGCGCGCGTCGCGTCGGTCACAATCCGCGGTCCGGCCGTGTAGTCGCCGTACTCCGCAGTATCGGAGATGGAATAGCGCATGTAGGCGAGACCGCCGCGATACATCAGGTCCACGATCAGCTTGAGTTCGTGCAGGCACTCAAAGTAGGCGATCTCCGGCTGATATCCGGCGTCGACCAGTGTCTGAAAGCCAGCCTTGACCAGCGCCGACGTGCCTCCACAGAGAACGGCCTGCTCGCCGAAGAGATCCGTCTCCGTCTCCTCGGCAAAGGTCGTCTCCAGCACGCCGCCGCGCGTTCCGCCAATGCCTTTGGCATACGAGAGCGCCAGCTCTTTCGCCTGCCCCGAGGCGTTCTGGTGCACGGCGATCAGGCACGGCACGCCGCCGCCTTCAGTGAAGACCTCGCGGACGCGATGCCCGGGACCTTTCGGCGCGACCATCGAGACGTCGATCTCCGCCGGTGGCACAATGGCGCCGAAGCGAATATTGAATCCGTGGCCGAACATGATTGTCTTGCCCTTTTTCATGTGCGGGGCGATCTCTCGGGCGTAGGTTTCGCCCTGCGAGTGGTCCGGCGTAAGGATCATCACCACATCGCCCCATGCCGCCGCGTCGCTGACGGACACGACCTCGAGGCCGGCCTTCTTCGCCTTGTCTACGGACTTGCTGGTTGCGGGCAGTCCGACGCGCACTTCCACGCCGCTGTCGCGCAGGTTCAGCGCATGCGCATGCCCCTGCGATCCGTAGCCGATGATGGCTACCTTCTTCTGCTGGATGAGCGACAAATCGGCATCCTGATCGTGATAGGTCTTTGCCATTGTTGTCCTTTGTAGTTGCTGGTTGTTAGTGTAGCGTTGCGGCCGTGCGAGATCCATCCCCGCATAGAGACGACTAACAACCAGCTACTAACAGCTAA
>JASHRH010000012.1 GCA_030037475.1 Acidobacteriaceae bacterium | reverse complement strand
CTCCACGGTGCCATGCAAGCAGGGCAGCATCGGCAGGAACTTATTGAGGAACATCAGGTCCATGTATGGGTACAGCGTATCGGTCACCGTGTGTCTGGCCCGCAGTTCGGGAGCCAGTTTCAGGCAGCCCGTGCCCGAGTAGGTCCAGAATCCCGGGCACAGTTCATAAGCGTATGTGCACCACAGTGACGGGCAGGACTCAAAGGTTTCCAGGATATCGGGCCGGACCACGATCGACTGCTCGATGATGATGAGATTTCCCGGGCAGCCCCAGTGCTTGCGGATAACCCGGGAATAATCAAAAGGCCCGCCGCTGGTATCTTCCGGCACTGCCTCCGGGGCATGCCGCTCCAGCGCTTCACGGGCCTTCGGGAATATGTGATTGTACGGGTGTAAGATCATGTGGCCATAGTACACAAGAAAAGAGCCGGTGCCCGCAGGCAGCCGGCCCCTCTCTCAGGTGGACAGCGAAAAACACTGGCAAAGCCAGCCTAGCGGACTTCGTCCACGATACCAAGCTTCAGGGCCTCAGCAGAGTCGATCCACCAGTCTTTGCGCTCCCAGTTCCGCTTGAGATAGGCAGCGGTGAGAGGATGGCTGGCGGTGCCATTGCTCCCGGCTTCCTGCGCCCGCTCGATGAAGATCTTGCCGACCCGGTCGGAGACCAGCTTGAGGAACTTCATCTCGTCCTCGATCTCGCCCACCTTGCCCATGGCCCAGTGCGAGACCTCGTGGATCAGGATGTAGGACTCCTTGCCCATCGAGCGCACATCCCCGGCCTGCAGCAGGATGCCGCCCATGGAGGCCATGTGGCCCCGGCCATGTGTGGTCACCCGCTGGCCGCTGCGGCGAAGCTCGCAGATGAAGTCGAACAGGTCCATCCCGGCGAACACACTGCCGCCGGGGGAGTTGAAGATGACCTCGATCTCGTGATCGGGCTTGGTCCGGTGCCAGAAGGTCAGCTTGTCGATACACTGCTTGACCGTGGTGTCGTTGACATCGGTGTTGAAGCGGTAGGTGTAGTTGTAGCTGTCCAGGGCCAGAAGCTCATCCTCGATCCGCTGCTTCTGGCGCAGGTCGATCCGGGCATCCCGTAACGCGATGGCAAGCTGCTGGGCCTCGGTCTTGGCCCGCAGGGCCTCAGCCTCGAACTTCGCGGCCTCGGCCCGGTGCTTGGCAACTAAGGCGTCCTGGATTGCTTTGGGAATTGGCCGGTCTGACATAGATGTGCCCCCTTCTGGCTGGTATGTCCGTTATGGGCAACCTATCACCAGAAGGGGGCATGATGTCAAACTACTCGGATATCTGCTCCATGAAGGCGTAGACCTCGTCCTGGCAGGTCTTGCACAGCCCAGTGATCTGGTATTCCCTGATGTCGGCGGCTGGCCAGCATTCCATCTCCGAAGGGGGGATCGAACGCCCGCAACCCCAGGGCTGTTGCATGCACCTGAGGCTGCGGATCGCGTCTTCACGCCCCTTGAAGTTCCCAAAGGCACTCTGAGTGGGCTCCATGGTCAGTACCCTACATAAGCGGCACAGTCGTTGGGGTTGCCCCCGGTCGAGCGCACACCGGGGATATTCCACATGCTCCCGTAGGTTGCCACCGCATAGCGGATCGTGGCGACCATGTTCCAGACGTTGTTCCAGATCGGTGAGCCGGGGGTGAGGGAGGCATCCCCGTGGCCCATGCCGGGCAGGGCATAGTAGGCGAAGGTGGACGGGTCGGCCTGGTTGATGCCGTAGCTGCCATCTCCCACCTCGTTGGTGCCATCGGCGCTCTCGCAGGTGGCGACCACATCCTCAGCGTCGGCGGACAGGTCAGATGCGGGAGTGCCGTTGGCTTCGAGGATCGAGAAGGCTTGCTCGGTCCACAGGGCCAGGTTGCCGCCGGGCTGTGTGGCAGGAGGGGCGGTGTTCACGGACAGGGTGGTCTTGGGCTTGGTGATGTCGCCCGGGTCGATGTAAGCGGTGCCGAAGCTGGCGGGCACCACCGGGAGCGTCCCGGTGACGATGAGCTTCTGGCCCGGGTAGATCAGGTTCGGGTCGCTGATCGCGGCGCGGTTCTTATACCACAACTGCACCCAGGTCATCCCGTAGCGGGGGGCGATAGCCGACAGGGTGTCCCCGGTTACTACGGTGTAGCGCTGGGGGTTGAGCGGGTGGTAGGCCGAGAACTGCGCCCGCTGCCTGCGTTTGAAGAACGTGGCGGCGCGCGACCGGGCCAGGGCAAGCACATGGGCATCGGCGTCGGGGATCTTGGGCGTCACCGTGGACGCCCTCGCTGCTGCACTCTTCGGGGCGACTAGCTGGAACGTGATGAGAACCCCCATCACGGTGCATACTGCCGCCAGCCTCAGATAGCGGGTCACGACTGTGTACACGGCGTAGCTCCTTGCTACTCGGTGATACTGCCTGCCTGGAACCTACAGCGGGCTGAAGGCCGGTACAAGCCGGTTGCGCAAACTGCTGAAGTCCTGCTAGGTTAGCCCCTGGCCGTCCCACCGGTCAGCGCCCCGCCCCGAGACTTATAAGCACGCCTGCCCGTGTGAGTAACGACCCGGGACGGGGTCTTACTCATGCAAGGACGCTGATGAAGATCTATGTCACCAGGGAAGAGAGATGGCCCGTCTACCGGATCGTGGGTAAGGACAACCCGCCGGATGACGCTATAGAACTGGACATACCGGACGATCTCACCCTAGACTTCATGACACGCCAGGATAGGTACTATTTTATGCAGGCCGCCTTGGCGGCTTACTACGAGGAGGCGAGTCGTGCACCTGAACGACCTGATCGACCCGTTATTACTGAGCCAGATGCTGGCGGAAGGGTACATCCGCCAGCAGTTCCACCCGCTGTTACCCCTGACGATCGCGAACTACACGGAGAAGGCCCAGTTCGAGTTCCAGTGGAACGATGCGACCCGGTTGTGTCGTGGGCTGATCTACCACACGATCACGGGTGAGATCGTGGCCCGGCCCTTCCCCAAGTTCTTCAACTACGGGGAAGAGGATGTCCACCATGGCTACTACCGCACCCCGGTGACGGTCACCGACAAGCTCGACGGCTCCTTAGGCATCTGCTACCCGATGTATGATTCCTGGGCGATTGCAACCCGGGGCAGCTTCACCAGCCTTCAGGCCAGTCACGCCAGTATCAAGCTTCAGGAGTACCTGAACATGGGCTGGCACCCCGAGCAGGGGATGACCTACTTATTCGAGATCATCTACCCGGAGAACCGGATCGTGTGTAACTACCACGACACTGACGACCTGTTCTTCCTTGGCAAGATCTCAATCGAGGACGGCTGGACCACCGGCCCGTTTGGTGACTGGCCGGGGCCGAGAACCAAGGTGTTCGGCTACCGGAATTTCCAGGAGGCAATCGAGGCCCAGCCCCGGCCCGGGGCCGAGGGCCTAGTCGTGCACTTCCACGACCTGGACAAGCGGCTGAAGATCAAGCAGGCCGATTATGTGCTGCTGCACCGCATCGTCACCGGGCTGAACGAGCGTACTGTCTGGACAGTACTGTCTGAGGGCGGGTCAATCCGGGGGCTTTGCGAGCAGATGCCCGATGACTTCCATCCCTGGATCGAGGACATTGCCCGGGGGCTGATGGATGAGGTGACCCTGCTGCGTGATAGCACGGGCCGGGTCTACGCGGAGATGATGAAGGGCTGCGGCCCGGCGCGCAAGGACTTCGCGCTGAAAGCCAAAGACCAC